>JAEHDI010001100.1 GCA_016880505.1 Bryobacterales bacterium
GAAGACGGCGGCGCGCAGCGTCTCGTAGCTGGCGGCAGCCGCAATCAGCACCAGAGCGGCAGAAACCGCGAGCGAGCCGGCCACCAGGACCGGTTTCTTGCCGAAGCGATCCACAAGCGGGCCAAGGACCAACGTCGTCGCGAGCATGGCGAGGTTCATCGCCAGAAACAGGCCGCCGGCGCGTGCGAGGTCGAAGCGCAAGCGCTCGGAGAGCACGGGCAAGACCGTTCCGAGCATCGCCATCACGACGCCGAAGAAGAACATGCCGGCCCAGGCGGCGGCGCTGAGCCACGGAATTGAGACGACTCGGCGTGTCACGGCCGGCGTTCGAACAGCTTCTGCGTGAAGGCGTCGAACACCCTCAGGTTGTGGTCCTTCTCCACGCCGGCGACGTTGGGGGAAACGAACGTCGGCGGATGGACACCGCGGGCGGCGAGGCGAGCGCCGGTCTCAGCGACGAGTGCCATCGAGACGAAGACGGCGGCCATGGTGGAACCGGCTGCGACTTTCTCCTTCCAGCCGACATCGACGAGCGCGTCCTCCGGAGGCACGCAGTTATCGATGGCGATGGCGGCGAGGTCGGAGAGCTTCTTGCCCGTGGAGTGGGTCGCCTTGGTGACTGTGGCGTTGGCGTGCGACGAGACCGAGATTACGGTCAGTCCCTTCGCCTTCGCCTCCAATGCAACCTCGATCGGCGCGGCGTTCAGGCCGCCGTGAGAAAAAACGAGCATACAGTCGCCGGCGTCGAGCGCATAGCTCTGGAGGAACACGCGGGCGTAGCCTTCGGTGCGCTCGAGCCACAACAACTCGCGCGCACCGCCCGGTCCGACGACGTTGAACCACATCAGTCGCGGATCGTAGAGCGGAAAGAAACCGACGAAGCTGCCGTAACGCGGGTAAATGTCCTGTACCGGGATGACGGAGTGGCCGCTGCCGAACAGGTAGACGCGGTTCCCGGCGGCGATAGCGGCCACCATCGCCTCGGCCGCTTTGCCGATGCGCTCCATCTGCGTCGAACGAATTTTCTCGAGAACTCTGGTGATCTGATCGTAGTATTTCTGCGCGGACATTCTCTTATGGTAAGCGGTGCGCGTTCTCTAGGGTGCGCCGAACAGCGCCAGGCGAGCCGCTCCGAGGAGGCCGGCGTCTTCGCCGAGTTTTGTCATTTCGATGTGAACCTGTCTCGCCGAAACGGGCTGCGCCCATTCGAGCACTTCCAGCCGGACGGGCTCCAGAAAGAGGTCACCCGCCTGCATCAGGCCGCCGCCGAGCACGACCATCCGGGGATTAAACGCGCTGATCAGGTTGGCGATGCCCATGGCAAGGTACATCGCCGTTTCGCGAACAGCGGCCAGCGCTGCTTTGTCGCCGCGCCGGGCTGCCTCGACGACCGCCTCGGCCGACGGCGCCCCGATGCGCCGGGCGAGGGCCGGGCCGGCGGCTTCGGCCTCCATGCAGCCGGTGCGGCCGTAGTCTTCTTTCCGGCGCGGATCCAGGGCAAACCAGCCGACCGACCCGGCGATGTCCCCCGCTCCGCGGATCAGCCGGCCGCCGCTCAAAATGCCGGCGCCGATGCCGGTGCCGACCGCCAGGAAGATCACATCCGAGATACCCTGAGCCACGCCCATCCACTGTTCGCCGAGGACGTACGCGGCGCGGTCGCTATCGACCACTACCGGGACCGGCAGCTCGCGTCTCAATTCGTCCCGCACCGGAAGCCGGTCCCACCCGGGCAGATTCGGCGCCCAGACCTCGCCTGTCTCGGCGAAATAGATGCCGGGCACGTCGAGTCCCACGGCGGCGACCGCTTCCCATGGGCACGCAGCCTCGTTCACCACCTTCCGCGCTGCGTCCACGAGCTGCCGAACGGAACGGCGAGTATCGGACCGCTCGGTGGGGACTTTCCGCTTGTGAAAGATCCTGCCGTCCGCGTCAATCAGGGCGGCGGCGAGCTTGGTGCCACCGAGGTCGAGAGCGACGGCGAACCTGCCGCGAAGGTCCGCCAGCGCGTCGAGAACTTCAGTTTGAGGGGCGGCCGGGCAGCCGGGC
>JAEHDI010001101.1 GCA_016880505.1 Bryobacterales bacterium
GCCAGCTCGGGCAACGGCACATTTCGGATCGGGGAAATCGGGTTGACCATTCCGCTTGCTCCGGTTAACGCAGCAGATCGATAGAGCGATGGATCATTTCCTTCACCGCCGACATGGCGGACACGTTGGCATGGTAGCCGCGCGACGCGCCCATCAGGTCCACCATGTCCTCCGCGGCGTTTACCCGCGGGAAGGCAACATAACCTTCGCTGTCCGCGTCCGGATGCCCCGGCAGATACCGGCGCTCCGGCTCGCGTGTGTCGACAACGATCTCCTCCACCTTCACTCCCTCCGGCGCACCCGACACGCTTTCGAACACCGACGCGAATGGCGATGGCGCTCCGTCGGTCGCAAAGACCGCGTCTTTCCGGCGGTACGGGCCACCTTCCGGAGTGCGGGTCGTCTCCGCGTTGGCCAGGTTCTCCACCAGCAGTTCGGCGCGCGTCCTCTGCGCCGCCATCCCCGAAGCGCTCACCGAAAGCAGAGAGAACAGGCTCATACGCCCTTCCCTTCCTGAATCGCCGACTTCACCGCGCGGATCTCCGCGCGGGCAAGACTCGCCGCGACGCTGAATCGCAGCGCGTTCTCCGCCAGCAGGCGCGCCTCGCGGTCCAGACTGACGTTGTTGCCGTCGTTCTTCGCCTGCAAGCCGGCCACCTCTACCGCGCGCGGGGGCCCGTTCTCCATCAGGTCCCGGAATTCTGCCTGAAAGTCGATGTCCCTGGTCTTGTAGCCCGGCGTGTCGGCGGTGGCGATGTTTGAGGCGACCTGCCGCTGACGCGCACTCAACAGGTTCATGTACTGTTCCAGGCGGCCGCCGAGACGATCCAGCATTACTCCAGATCCAAGGCACGAGACGGACCACTGCGAACCTGCAGAAAAGTAAGGAATTATCGGAAGCAAGGAATGACAGAAAATTGCCGGCGACAGAAAACGGGCGCTTCAGCCTTCGAGTTCGAGTGCCGCCCGAAAGCCGGCGTCCCCGGCACGCCGGTAAGAGACCGCCGCCGCCAGCCGCTCCAGTTCCATGCCGGCGTGTGTGCGCTCGGAGACGGCCGCCCGGCGGACCTGTTCCAGCAACTTCACCGCCCGCCCGAGCAAAGCCGCCGCATCCTCGCCGGGCGGGAGGCTGCGAAGCCGTTCTTCAATCTCCCGTCCGTACTCCGGCAGGCATCTCCGCGCCTCCTCCCAGTCCCCGCGTGCCACCGCCTCCCGGAACCGCGCCTCCACTACGCCGGCCTCCGTCACCGCCGGCTCTCCCGCGCCAGGCGCATTGATTCGAACAGGGTGGTGAAATAGCCGACCTGCCGCTCGAGTGCGGCAATCAGCGCGTCCGCGGCTGCCATCCTCTCCTGAAGGCCTTGCTCGATCTGATCGATCCGTTCCTGCTCCGAGGAGATACGTCCGGCCTGTCCGGCAATCTGGGTCTGGAGCGAGCCAATGGCCGCCTTAACGATGCCACCCGTTGTACCCGCGACCGCATCCATCGCACTGGTGGCCGATTGCAGGAATCCGCCCTCGGGGGCACTACCGAGGAACGACAGAAGACCGCTGAAATCCCCTGCGGCGGTGTTCGAGAATGCGGTCGCGTCGAACGAGAGCTTGCCCTGGTCGTCGAAAGTGAGCCCGAGCGACGTGAGCGAAGCACTGCCGTCCGTACCGGTCGAGTAGCCCGCAATCTCCCGCAAGGTCTGGGACAGCGTGAATAGGATACTGTTCCCCTTCAGGGCGCCGGCATCCTTGCCGCGGTGAAGGTCCACTTCATCGACGGCGGCGTTGTAGGCGCCGGCGAACGAGGCCAGCGCGTTGCTGATACCGGCCGTGTTGCGCGAAACCGTCAGGTTGGCCGTGCCCGCCTTCAGCAGTGTCACGGTGAGCCCCGGCGCCACCGTCACCGAGCGTGAGTCGGTAGAGATGGGCGTAGAAGGCTGGCCGTTCACGCGGTAACTCGCCGGCGTCCCGGACGCCAGTGTGTCCACCAAATCGGCCGACCCGTCGTTGAGCTGTATGGAAACCGCGCCGAGCCTGGCGCTCCTTAGCGACAGCCGGTAATCGGGTGCCGACGGGCCTCCGATGTTGACGATCGTCGCTTCCACCCCGGCCTCTGTCTCCGCGTTGATGGCTGCCGCCAGAGCCGCTAGAGTGCCGCCAGAGGGTTTAATCTCATACGTCTCCCCGGCCACCGTCAGCATGAACGTCGAAGCCGGGCTGATGCTCTCCGCCGACGGGTCGGCGACCGCCGTCAGCCCGTCCTTGCTCATAGAGCTCGTGTACGAACCGGCCTCGACCACCTCCACCGTGTAAACACCGGCCAGCGCTCCGGTCGACACGCTGGCCGCCACCGCACCGCCGTCCGAGTTCAAGAGCGCGTACGAGTTGTTCGCGGCGGCCGACCCCAGACTTCGGATAGCGCTATCGACCGCCGCGAAACGTGCGTCGAGGCTCTCGAGGGCCTTGGCCTGATCGTCGAGCGCCGTCTTCGCGCTCTCCATCTGCATCATCGGCAGGGAGGCGATGGCCACCGCGCGGTCGATGATCTGCTGAAAGTCCGCCGAGTACCGGCTGGTGCCGTTGAAGATGGCAGAAGTCGAATTCATCTTTGGCCTCAGACACTCGCGGCCCGTGAATCAGTCTCCACGGGCCGCGAGCCGTTTGCTACGTGCTGCAAGCTGCGAGCCTCTACGCCCTCAGCAGCGCCAGCACCGCCTGCGGCGAGGAGTTGGCTTGCGCCATCGCCGCCAGCGACGCCTGCTCGAGCACCTGGGCCTTGGTCAGGTTCGCCGCCTCCGCCGCGATGTCCGCGTCGCGAATGCGCGACTCCGCGGCGGAGAAGCTGGAAATCTGCGACTGGGCCAGTTGGATCGCGTAGAACATCTTGTTCTGGCCGGTTCCCACCCGGCCCTGTACCAGGCCGAGGGTCGTTACCGCCGACGTAAGGGACGTGATCGCCGACAGCGCATTGCCGGTGGCACTTGCGCCGGCCACGGGCGCCGTCACCGTTTTGGCGCCCACCGCGCCCGTGACCACTACGCCGGTGCCCGCAGCCTGGGTTTTCACCAGGGTGAAACTGCTGGAGCTTTGGATCGAGAACCCGGTGCCCGCGGCATCGGCGACCGCATAGATACCGAGCGACGCCGTTTGCGCGTTAATGGCCGCGATCGAGTTCGCCACCGTGTTGCCGGAAGTGGTGGAGAAGGTCACGTTCGCGGTGCCGTTGGCGTTGGCGAATGTCACAACCTCCGAACCGGCCGAAACCGCAACGAAATCGGCTGCTGCCACATCGTAATGGTAGTTGCCCGTGTTGACGGCCGTGCTGCCTGCCGTCACCGCTGCCTGGCCCGCGCCGGCCGGAGCAGCCACCGAAACCGAGAAAGCCCGCGAGCCGCCGAACTGCAACTCGCCGACATCGGCGCCCGATCCTACCGTGGATGCCGAGATGCCGTACGTGCTTAGGGCGCTGTTCAACTGGTTCAGCACTTCGGTCCCGCTGATGCCAGAGGCGGAGCCGGCCACCGTCACGACCACGTTCTCCGTACCCGAGCCGTTATAGATCCGGAAGGTAAACGCCTGCGTGTCGCTGCCGTTGAGGAACGAAAGCGCCGAGTTGTCGAGACGGACCGAGTTGCCCGTCAGCGCCGTCCCGCCGCCCGAAATCGCAGTATTGGCGAGGCCGAGGCCGGCGGAGTCCGTCTGGTTGGCAGTGCCGCTGAGGTCGATGCTCACCTGAGCGTTGGCCTGCGTGCTGCCGCCGCCGATGTAGATGTCGAGAACTTTGTTGTTCGCCCCGCCGCCCACCAAGCCGATGTTCGAGGCCTGCCGGTCGATTTCCGTCAGCAGCGCCTGGTACTCGTTGTTCAGCGTGGTCCGGCTCCCGGTGAACGTCCCCGACGCCGACTGGCTGGCCAACGTCTTCAGCCGGTCCAGCAGCTTGGAGACGTTGTTCAGCCCGCCATCCACCAGTTGCAGCACGCTGATGGCGTCGTTGGCGTTGCGCACGCCCTGTGTCAGTTCGGCGATATCGCTGCGGAACTTGTTGGCTACCGCCAGGCCCGCGGCGTCGTCACCCGAAGAATTGATGCGGAAGCCGGAGGTCAACCGCTGGATCGTCCGGCTCTGGAACTCACCGTTCACCCGGAGGTTCTCCTGGGCGACGATGGAATTGACGTTGGTTTGAATTGAGACGGCCATTGAATCACATCCTTGTTTGTTTGAAGGTTCCCGGCTTCATGCCGGGAGCGGCCTGAATCTCTCGGCCGCCAGTGTTCATATCGGCCGCTCCGCCAGGAGTTCGAGCGCTTCGTGCGGCAATTGCGGGCGGCCACCTGAAGCGGGTCGCCGCGACGAAATCGTGTCATTCGCCGGCATTTTGTCGTATGCGGCTCACGTTCTCCGCAGCCTGTCGACCAGGCGGCCCAATGCCGCTGCGGTCACCTCCCGGGCCGCCGCCTGGTTCGCCTCTCCCGCCAACCGGATCTCGTTGCGGAGCACCGGAACGTCCCTCGGGGCAGTAATGCCGAGTTTCACCCGCGCGGCGCCCGTTTCGATGATCTCGATCTTTATGTCGTCGCCAATCAGGATCGACTCTCCGGCGCGCCTCCGGATCACGAGCACGGCGCGGCCTCCGCGAATAGCGGATGTTCATACGAGTACCCGAATTCAGCCTGGATCGCCTGCACCGCCTTCCGGTTCTTCCAATGGATCAGCACCGGCGCCAGCAGGTTGGCCGCGGGCGGCCGGTCTTCGGCGAGCGAGACGATCGCCAGGCACGACAACTCCGTCCCAATCTCAGGCTGCCGGTCTTCGGGGAGCCCGAGAGTGGCCAGATCCTCAGCCGGAATCGAAAGCTGGTAACCCGGACAGACCGCAAGCACCGGCAGCGCCAGAAAGCACAGGTCGGGCCGGGAGAGGCTCTGGAGAAACACCAGCGGCTCGCTCACGGGCTGGTCGATCAGCAGAAATCGGGTTTCCTCCGCGAAGCCCGGCAGACCGTGGGGAAAGCGGACCACCGACTCATCCTGATAGTCGATCGTCCCGAAATACTTGGTGTATGAAACCGGCATAGATAAAGTCCGATGCAGCCGGACCGTCGGCACATCCCTTGCAATCGGACTGCCGCCCTCGGACCAAGCCCCAGAGCGAATCAGGCGCCCTTTGGTCCCTTCGCGGGTGGCGGCGGCTCCGTCCGGGCCGTCGGCTCCGGCTCGCGCATCAGGCCGATTCGGCTAAGCACGACGATGTCCACCCTGCGGTTCCGTGCCCGGCCTTCTTCGGAATCATTCGGCTCGGCGGGCACTGTGTCCGCATAACCGGCCACCGCCAGCCGTTCCCGCGGGATTTCGTAGCGCACCGCCAGCAGTTCGAGCATCGCAATGCTGCGTGCCGCCGACAGCTCCCAGGTGCTCCGGAAGCGAACGTTGTGGATGGGCACTGAGTCGGTGTGTCCCTCCAAGCGGACCGGGTTCGGAATCTTGCGGATCGCCGCCGACACTTTTTCGATCACCGGATAGGTGGCCGGGTCGATGGTGTCCTGCCCCGACGGGAAGAAGGTCGCCTGCGGCAGGCTGACCACAAGTCCGCGTGGCTCAAGGTTGATCTGCATCTTGCCCGCGCGGATCTCCGCAGACAGCTCCCGTGACAGGAACTCGAGCGACGGCAGAAGGTCGACGACCGCCTCGTTCGGAGCCCCCGGGTCCTTCGGGGCGGCCATCGAGTCGCCCTTCCCCGCATCTTTAGCGGAGCCCCCGAAAATTGCCACGATCCGTGACACCGCGTGAGTCTCTTCGAGCGCCTTCCGAACGGACTCCGAGACCTGCTGCGCCTTGCCCCTATCGGTCTGCGACGAGGCGAACATCATTACGAAGAAGGCGAACAGAAGGGTGATGAAATCCGCGTACGAAACGAGCCACCGGTCGTGGTTGTCGTGCTGAGCTTGCTTCTTCCTCGCCACGTGCAGTCTCTTCGATCACGAACTGATGGCGGCTGGCTCGCCCGCCGGCTTCGCTTCTTTGCTCCCCTTGGCGGGCTTCGTCTTTGCGTCGCGCCGCGTGTAGGCTTCGAGCCTGATCCGAATCAGCTTCGGGTTCAGTCCCTCGACGATGCCGGTCACGCCCTCGATCATCAGCTCCTTCGTCTGGAGCACGCCATGCATCCGCGCCCGGATCTTGTGTCCCGCTGGGATGAAGAAGATGTTGGCGGAGCCTACTCCATAAACGGTCGCCACGAAGGCCACCGCAATTCCCTTCCCCACTTCGTTGATGTTCTCCAGATGCTTCATTACTTGGATGAGACCGAGTACCGCCCCGATAATGCCGATTGTCGGAGCGTACCCCCCTGCCGCTTCATAGACCTTGGCCTCAGCCTCGGCGCGTTGCTCTTCCAGACCGATCTCGAGCTCCATCATCTTGCGAAGCTCCTTGAGGTCCATCCCGTCCACGGCCAGGTTGAGCGCTTTCCTGAGAAAGGGGTCTCGGACCGCTTCGGCTTCCTGCTCGAGCGAAACGATCCCGTTCTTGCGGGCCTTGGTGGCGTAGGTGATGATCTCCTCGATCACAGCGTCCGGCGTCTGGGCCTGTTCGAAGAACACGAGCTTCAGTTTCCGCGCCGCACTCAGCAACACGGAAAGCGGCGTGGTCACCATCACCGCGCCGAGCGTGCCGCCCAGAACGATCATTCCCGCCGTCACCTGCGAGATGTCCTGAATCGTGCCGCCTTCGAGCAGCAGTCCCCCGATGATCCCGGTGGAAGCGAGCAACAGACCTCCCCAGGAAGCCAGGTCCGGCTTCGTTCGCCCGCGTTTGGACTTTCCCTCTCCGGCGCCGGCCATTGGTACTCAGAATCCCTCCACTCCCGCGGGCTCCCCCGCCGGCGTCAGCCGCCCTGGGCATTCGAGCAGACCGTGGAACATCGCCCGGCGGAACTCGATGACCCGCCCGACCACCTCCTCCGCCGTCTCCAGAACCATGATTTTCTGTCCCGTGGTCAGTGAGATGACGGTATCCGGCGTCACCTCAATGTGTTCGATGAGGTCCGAGTTGAGCACAAGGGGCAGATGGTTGAGCCGCGTCAGCCGGATCATATGTCACCCCAAGGAATCATATCGGCGGGCCGCGGCCGGCTTCTATCGGATTGAGAGTTTCTCGAAAACACCCGCGCCGTACCGATAAGGAAGAGCGAGGGAGAAAAACGTGGAGCGTGCCATCTCGACCAGCCCCGCTCGGGAAGCCGGCAGAATCCTCAGCGCCATCCAGCACGACAAACCGGTCCGGCTGGAACCCCACCTCGACCGCGTCCGCAACGCCCGCGTCGCCTGTACCTCGGTCTCCGGCGACGAAGACGAACGCTGGGATCTGCTGGAAGGCATCCTGGAACGCATGCGGGCCACCGGCGATGCGAACGTGGAATGTCCCGACACCTGCGTCAGGCTGCTCAAACACCTCAGCCGGCCGGCCGCCAGCCCAAGGGAGACACCCGAATCTCAACGCTGCTGCTCTTCGCGCCCGGCGATTACAAACGCCTTCTTGTTGCCGGCGCTTACGAGGTGACCCCGAAAGCGCAGCCGGCCGTTCACCAGCAACTCCAGCGGACGCTCAACCGCATAGTCAAGCGGTACGACATCACCCTCCGCCAGACTCAACAGATCCCGCACCAGCATCGAAGGACCACGCAGCCGTGCGTCCAGAGACAGCTTCGCCGGTTTCAACAACCGCAGCATCCGCGCTTGCTCTTCCCCGCTTGACTGCGCCTTCCGCAGCGACCCATGATGGTCGAACTTCGCCCGCATCATCTTGATGATCAGCGACGGCAATGCCAGGTTCATCAGGCCTGCCACCTCGCCAACCTTCAACTCCATCGTCACCGACACAAACGCCTCTCCCGGATCCGGCACTTGCAGGAACTGGGGCTCCGTCTCCAGCGATTCCACCGTAAACTCGATGGCCGTGACCGACTCCCATGCCTGCTTCAACTCACTCAGGATGATGTGAAGCAGACCGTCGAGCAGGCTTCGTTCGATCTCGGTGATCTCTCGCCGCTGCGCCGGCGGCCCCTTCCCCTTTCCCCCGAGAATGACCTCCAGTATCTGAAAGGTCAGGCTAGGGCCCAGTTCCAGCACCGCATGTCCGTCGTAGGGCCGCAGCCCTAGACTTACCAGACAGGTCGGGGAGGAGAGTGTCTCGACGAACTCCGCGTAAGACAATTGCTCCACGCTGACAAGGTTCGCCGTCAGGTATGTGCGCAGATAGGCGGACAGGCTCGAAGCGAGGCTTCGGACGAAATTTTCGTGCAGTAGCCGCAGAGCGCGCAGTTGCGATTTTGGAATGCGATCCGGCCGGCGAAAGTCGAACGGCGCCGTCTTCAGCACGCCCGTCCGGCCGCCCTCGCCCTTACCGAGGTTCTGGAAGACGGCGTCGATCTCCTGCTGTGAGAGTTGACGGTTCACTCGCGCGGCATCCCGCCCCCTACGTTAATCGGCGGGAATCCGGAGATCTTTAGCAGGTGACTGCCTGCTCTCCCAGAGGTCTGCGAACCGGATTTCGATCACTATGACTCCGCCGCGGTCAGGAGATCCTCCAACGCGTGCCCTGGCAAAGCCGCCCGCTTCAACCGGTGAACTACACTGGGGGTATGCTGTCGCGGAGGGGCGCTGTCCGCATCCTTGCAGTCCCGATGATCCCCGGCGGGGATAAAGGGCCAGATATGTTCGGCGATGCCGAAGCCTACGAACGATTCATGGGCCGGTGGAGCCTCCTCGTAGCGCCCTTACTGGTGGATTTTTCCGGTCTTCCGGGCGCGGGACGGGTACTTGACGTTGGATCAGGTACGGGATCGTTGGCCTTCGCAATCGCGGAACGCAAGGACCGGTCGCACGTCTTAGGAATCGACCCGTCCGAAGCGTTCGTTGCATTCGCAACCAGCAGGA
>JAEHDI010001102.1 GCA_016880505.1 Bryobacterales bacterium
CGGACTTCCTCCCACTGCGCGCTGCCCTTAAACGCCTCGACGCGGGAGCGAAGCTGTAGCCGCAGTTCCGGCTGGCAGAACGCGGGCAGAGCCGTGAGAACGGCGATGAGCACGCTGGATCTGAGCATGGAGCGATTATGATATATTTCGTTTTTCGTTCTTACTGGGATACTGACAAGGAAAGGATATTGGTGACCTCATGAGCCTTTGGGCGACCAAACCGCTGAGCCGCATCATGGCTGAGAGCGAAGGCGGCGAGCACACTCTGAAGCGGACGCTCGGGGCGATGAGCTTGGTCGCATTGGGTATCGGAGCGATTATTGGAGCCGGGTTGTTCTCTCTCACCGGGATTGCCGCCGCTGAGAATGCTGGACCGGCCATCGCATTGTCCTTTATAGTCGCGGCCATCGGCTGCGCGTTCGCCGGCCTCTGTTACAGCGAGTTTTCGACCATGATCCCGATCGCTGGCAGCGCATATACCTATGCGTACGCGACTATGGGCGAATTTCTGGCCTGGATCATAGGCTGGGACTTGGTCCTCGAGTATGCGGTTGGCGCGGCAACCGTCTCCATCAGTTGGTCTGCCTACATTGTGAGCCTGCTGCACGACATCGGCATCAACCTTCCGCCGTACCTGGTCGCCTCGCCGTGGCAGCCCGTTCAGCTTCCGAGCGGCGAGCTTGTGCATGGGCTCATCAACCTGCCCGCCGTCTTCATCATTGCTCTCGTCTCCACGTTGCTGGTCGTCGGAATCAAGGAGTCGGCGAACGTCAATGCCGTCATGGTGATGATCAAGGTCGCGGTTGTGATCATCTTCATCGGCGTGGGCATCTGGTTCATCAAGGGATCCAACTATGTCCCCTTCATTCCGGAAAACACTGGCACGTTTGGAGAATATGGTTGGAGCGGCATCCTGCGGGCGGCGGGTGTGATCTTTTTCGCATACATCGGTTTCGACGCGGTCTCGACGGCGGCGCAAGAGGCGAAGAATCCGCAGAAGGACATGCCGATCGGTATCATCGGCTCGTTGCTGATATGCACGGTCCTTTACGTGGCCTTCGCCTTCGTGATGACCGGACTCGCGCACTACACCGAGTTCAAGGGCGCGGCTGCCCCGGTGGCAGTGGCGATCGCCAAGACCCCCTACATGTGGCTGGGCTCGCTGGTTAAGTTCGCCATCATCGCCGGCCTGACTTCCGTAATCCTGGTGATGCTCCTCGGCCAATCGCGTGTTTTCTTCTCCATGTCGCGGGACGGGCTGCTTCCAGGAGTCTTTTCCGAGATACACCCGAAATTCCGAACGCCCTGGAAGTCGAACCTGCTTCTGATGATCTTCGTTAGCCTGTTCTCGGCATTCGCGCCCATCTCGGCGGTCGGGCACATGACGAGCATCGGCACGCTCTTTGCCTTCATCATCGTTTGCGTCGGCATCATGATCATGAGGAAAACCCAGCCCGGTTTGCCACGGCCCTTTAGGACTCCGTGGGTGCCAGTGGTTCCTGTTCTCGGCATCCTGGTCAACGCGATGATGATGTACGGCCTCGGCTGGGAGAACTGGATGCGCCTCTTCGTCTGGCTGGCGATCGGACTGACAATCTACTTCCTCTACGGCCGCGCGCACAGCCACCTGGCACGGAAGTAGCCGGGCCGTTTGTCGAAGCTCGAAGACCTCGTCTCCACTCCGGGCTGGATCTCGCGCTAAACTGCTAGTCCATGGACACGCTCATGCCTCTGGCGTCCGCGCTCGGCTTGGGTATGCTGGCGGGCGCGCGCCTCTATGCGACCGTGTTCACCGTTGGCCTGATGCTCCGGCTGGACTGGATCACTGTGCCCGCGGCCTGGCAGCACGCATCAGTGCTTGCGGATACGCGGGTGCTCGTCGCTTCCGGGATCGCTTGCGCGCTTGAATTCATCGCCGACAAGATTCCCTGGGTCGACAGCGCCTGGGACTCCATCCACACGTTTCTGCGCCCGATCGGCGCCGCGCTGGTGACCTCCTCGCTGTTCTCGAATCTGGAGCCGGCATATCAGGTCCTGTTGTTTCTGCTGGCGGGCGGGGTTGCCTTCTCGGGACATTCGGCCAAGGCCGCCACCCGATTCGCGGTGAATCATAGCCCGGAGCCGTTCAGCAACGTCGCGGTCAGTCTCGCCGAAGATGCTTTCGTGGCGGGCGGGCTTTACATGCTTGTGAAGCACCCGTGGATCATGGCGGGCATCGTCCTTGTGTTTCTCGCGCTGTTCGCCTGGCTGGCTCCACGAGTTTTCCGTGCGCTTCGGGCGGAGTGGGCCGCCTTGACCGCCGTGATACGGAATTGGACGGGCGAAAGCGTGCAGCCGTCGCTCGCTCCAGCGGAGCGCGAGTGGCTGGCAGCGAATCACCCCGGCCGGCAGCCCGGCGAGGTCGTTTGCGTGATCGCCACGAGCGATCTGAAAGGCCTCCGCAACGCCATCGGGACACTCTGCCTCATCGACGGCGATGCGGCGTTCTTCGCTCGGCGGTGGATGCGCCCGGTCCGCAGGACGATCGGCAAGGTGACAGGCACGGAGGCACGGGAGGGTATTCTCGTAGACCGGCTGATTTTGGCGCTCGAGGATGGATCCCGCATCCGCTTCGACCTTCTGGCTGGACAGATGCCGAAAGCCGCGCAGTTCGTGCAGCCGGCCGCGTGAGTCGCTTC
>JAEHDI010001103.1 GCA_016880505.1 Bryobacterales bacterium
CGCCACCTGCGGCGGGCCATCGAACGGCTGGTCGTGCAGCCTATGTCCAACCTGATCGCCACGGAACAGATCCGCGCCGGCGACCTGATCGCGATCGACCACGCCGGGCCGGAGAACCGTTTGGTCTTCAACCGCGAGGCGGAGGGTATTGCGATCTCAGCGATGGCCGAGATGACTGGCTCCAAGGTTGCTGTGCCTGCAATCGTCGCTAGTGAGGTACCCGCGGAGCTGGTCAAAACCGTCGGCGCGCGCTCCTCACGCCGCGCCTGACTCCGCGCTTACGCCGCGCACTCCCCTCGCCCCAGGCTGAGCGAGAAGTCGGCGTCGTCGCCCCAATCCTTGTACATGTCCGGCAACAGCTCGGGCGGCTTAGCCAGATCAGCCGTCATTTCGCGGAAGAACTCCACTTTGAAACGCAGAACGTAATCGCGGAACGATTCGCGGTCTTGCCGGTTGGCGGCGTAGTGGTCCAACACCCTCCGTACCGCCGCCGGCGCCAGCCTTGCGGCAATGCTCTGCACGCCGAGACCGAACCGGACCATCCCGTCCCGGTCGTATCCCCCGCCGAGCAGCATCTGGTAGTAGGGGACTTCCCTGCCTTCGATCTTCCTCGAATTCCCGTAGAATCCGAAGTCGGCGATCCAGTGCTGTCCGCAAGAGTTTGGGCAACCGCTCACCTTGATCGAGAGCCGGCGAATTGCCGGATCATCATACTCCCGCACCGCCTGGTGAAGCGCGTGACCGAGGTTCATCGACTTCGTCAGCCCGAGGTTGCACGAGTACGCGCCCGGGCAAGTGGTGACGTCGTCGATCTCGCCGGCTCCGGAGGCTCCGAGCCCGGCGCTCGTTAGTGCGGCGTGAGTGCGACCCAGGTTGGCTCGCCGAACGAAGGCGAGAACCATATTCTGGTCGATGGTGATCCGGATCAAACCGTCGCCGGCGTCGCGGGCGACGGAGGCGACTGCCCGCAACTGGCCGCTGGTGAGATTGCCCTGGTCGGCGCGGACGGTGACCGCGAAGTAGCCGTCCTGCTTCTGTTCGGCGACGTTGGTTTCGAGCCAGCGCCGGTAGGCCGCATCGTCCGCATCATGGTCGCCGATCACCGGAAGCCTGGCGCCCGAGGCTGGCTCCGGCGGTGACGGCTCGAAGCCGCCGAAGCCCTCGGGAATGACAGCGGGCGTGGGGATGCCGCCGTTCGCCAGAATGTCCGCGTATTCCTTCTCCACCATCTCCTTCACCCAGTCGAAGCCCCGCTCCCGAACCACGAACTTCAGCCGCGCAATGTTCTTATTCTTGCGGTTGCCGTGCGCGTTGAACACTCGAATCACCGCCTCGCACTTATTGACAATCCGCTCCTCGGGTACGAATTCGTCGAGCAATTGCGCCTCACGGGGCAACGGACCCAGTCCCCCGCCGACCACCATGCGGAACCCGCGCTTCTCCACTCCGTTCTCATGGTGCACCACCGCACGGAGGCCGACGTCGTGAATCGCCCCGGCCATGCAGTCCGAGGCGCAGCCGGAGAGAGCGATCTTGAACTTTCTCGGAAGGCTGTCGGTCAACTCCCGGTGCAGGAAGGCGTAGGCGATGCGCCGGGCGTGCGGGCGCACGTCGAACGCCTCGTCGCGGGCAATGCCGGCCATCGGGCAACAGGTGACGTTGCGCACCGTGTTGTAGCATGCCTCGCGGGTCGTAAGGCGGACGTCGGCCAGCATATGCAACAACGGCGGGACGTCGCGCAGGGGCACGAAGTGGAACTGCACGTTCTGCCGCGTCGTGAGATGCGCCTTTCCGCCCGCAAATTTGTCCGCCACCCGAGCGAGCTGCTCCATCTGCACAGCGGTCAGAGCTCCACCCGGAATCTTTGTCCGAATCATCTGTACGCCGGGTTGTCGCTGCCCGTAAATGCCGCGCCGCAACCGGAAGGCACGGAACTGGTCGTCGGTGAGGTTTCCGGCAAGGAACGCTTCGGCCTGCTCCCGGAAAAGCTCGATGTCTCGGCGAACCGTTTCGTCGTACTGCGCCTCTATGGCGCCCGCGGTCGGTTCCAGGACAGTCGTCATGGTATATACCCCATTCTCCATAGAGAATACCAGCTTTTAGTTTCCTTGACAAGGAAGCTTGCAAAGAAGCCACAGATAGTGATAAAGCAGACGTGCAGGAGAACCCGATGTTTTTCACTGAAAAGAGAAGCTGCTCTGTATTCTTTCTCGCGATATTCGTGATCCTGGTGGCGACCTCGTGTTCCACGGGTCCGCCCGCTCCCAAAATGGGCACCCCTCCGTTCTATTGGGGTGCGGCCGGGGAAACGTTCGCCAAGGCGGATTATCTAAAGGCTGCCGATCACCTCGAACAACTGGTGAAAACGGACAACGAATACACACAACGCGCTCTTCCGTGGCGGTTGGTGCTCACGGCGGGCATGGCCAAGTCTCAGGCGGAATTGGCCGACGTGTTCGAAGCCGGCTCGCGCGCAAACCGCTCCAACCCGACCCCGTTCCGCAGGCAGATGACCGAACTCCGGACCATGGCCGGACGGAGAGCGCTGCAGTTCGCCGAGACTTTCCTGAAGTTCACCGAGGGTGATCACACGCAGGATATTCCCCTGGACTTCGTCTTCCCCACGGGCAACGCCAACAAGCCGCTTGAGCTCGAAAAAATCGGCAACGGGGTGCCGCCTTCCGAAACCCAAGTGGAGTCGGTTCGGCGGCGTTCGATTGAACGGGGTGTCCTGCTGGCGACGTGCGCGGCAGTCGGAGCGCCGGAGGATGTGGCCAAAGCTCAGAGCATCTTCAAGGCAGGCAATGTCAAGGTTCCCCATGATGTCTTCGCGCTCGCGATGGTAAAGTACCTCCACGAACAGGCTCAGTTGTTCACTCGGTCGAAACTTGACCAGCCGGAGCGGCTAGAGCTGTTCTGCAATGAGGCTCTCGAAACTCTGAAGACCATCAAGCCGTCGAAAGAGACCAAAGATCTGACGGCGAAGATCGAGAAGACGCTCAAGAGCGCGAAAGCGAAGTAGGCCACCGGAATCCAGGGGGAGGAGCGCACCCCGTCAGTTGACGAACGGCGGATGGCCGGGAAGCTGCTGCACGCGAAAAGGACGGCGCTGTTGGGAGCAATCCGGCAGCGGCTTCCCGGAGTAGTAATTCAGCCCGTAGCGCCAGCTCCGGTGGATCGGTTCCACGCAGGTGAGATATGCGCGCGTGGACACCTGGCGCCAGAGAGGACGCGCCGTCGCAAGCCGGTCAATCGCCGGATACGCCTTCACTTTGATGAACACCACGCCGAGCACGGTGGCGAATATCAGCAATCCGACCGCGGCCTCGCGCCGGCCCGCCTCTTCCCACCACCAGATCACCACCGCCATCAGGCAGTAGGTGATCGCAAACCACCAATGCCATCCCTCGATTCGGGCGCGGGAAAGGCCCGTGGCGAGCGCGCCCGGCAGCGTTCCCGTAATCACCGGCACGAGCGCCAGCATGACGCAGGCGGCGGCCAGAACCCACCGAGCGTCCCGCGCCTCGTCGAGCGCAATTCCGATCAGCGCCGCTACGGCTGGAAACAGCGGCAACAGGTAACCCGGCAGCTTGCCCGCCGAGACGGAAAAGAACAGGAAACCGAACGCTGCCCAGATAAGTAGAAACCGCCGGCGCGGGTCGCTGAACAACCCCCGGCGCAACAGGAGGACGAACGCAGGCGTCCACGGCACGAACCCGGCCAGCAGCACCGGAACGTAGAACCAGAACGGACGCGCGTGGAGCTGGTGGCCGCTTGAAAACCGGGCGAAGTGGTGACGGAGAAAGAGTTCTTCGACGAACGGAAAGCCGGTCTTCCAGGCGAGCACCGCAAACCATGGAACCGCAATCGCCAAAAACACCAGAACCGGCGCCGGATCGAGAAACCGCCGCAGACGGCCACGCCATACCCACAGTAAGGGCAGCGCCAGAACCAACGGCACGAGTCCTTTGGCCAGCACTGCCGCCGCCAGCAGACCGGCGGCGACAGCAAGCATTCGGCGGGAGCCGCGCTCCAGAGCGCGGTAGCCGAGCAGCATGGCGTTGGAGAATGTGACGGCCAGCGGCACGTCGGTGACGGCGAGCTGGCTGTAGGCAAGCCAGCCGGCGGAACTACCGAGAATGACCGTCGCCAACAGTGCTGGGCGTGGACCGAACTCGGTCCGCAGAAACCGGTAGTAGAAAATCAGAAAGCCGAGACTCAGCAGCACCACCGGCAGCCTGGCCGCCAGTTCACCCCGCAGCCCGGCGCGGTGCGCCCCGCCGATTATCCAGTAAAGCAGCGGAGGTTTCTCGAACCACGACTCTCCCCACAACCGCGGAGTGACCCAATCTCCGGAACGCGCCATGTCGCGGCCGATCGATGCATAGCGAGGCTCGTCAGGGCCGATGAGGCCAACATCCGTAAGAGCAAAAAAGAAGAGAAAATAGATAGCAGGAACCGCGAGCCACCATTTCCAAGTTCCGGAGGACACTCAACAAGTATAATGAGCGCCATGTTTCGCTTGGGAGCAGTAAGTCTCTTTTTGCTTTCGATGGCCGCGCGCGCCGACGTCGCGGGCTGCGCCTGCGACCCGGCCGACTCCGCTTCGCTGGAGGCGCGCGAGTGCGGGCTCACCCGCGAAGCCCTCAAACAGCCCGAAGCGCCAGCCGTGTTCTTCCTGAAAGACATCAATCCGCGCAAGCCGAACCGCTGGCTTGCGCTGCCGCGCCAGGTCACCAAGGGAGTGTATCGCCTTCCGGAACTGACACCGAAGGAGCGCGCGGCACTCTGGACCGCGGCCATCGCCCGCGCGAAGGAGTTGTGGGGCGAAGATTGGGGTCTGGCCATGAACGGCGACCTCGTGCGCACGCAGTGCCAGATGCACGTTCACCTCGGGAAGTTCGTGCAGGGAGCCGAAAGCGACAACTTCGTCGTCATCCGCGGCGTCGAAGAGATCCCGGCGCCGGACGGCGAAGGCTTGTGGATTCACCCAACGAGGGACGGCAAGATGCACGTCCATACCGGTGAGATCCTGACTGAGACGATCCTGGTGAGGTAGCGCTTCCGTGTCATTACTCGAGATCTCGAAAGCTCCAACAGCGGAGAACGCTGTCATTCTGCTGCATCCCGGCGATAACGTCGCAGTGGCTCGGACGGCTTTGCAGGGCGGCCAGGAGGTGATGGCCGGAGGACGTCGGGTCACCCTAAGGCAACCGGTTCCCGCCGGCCACAAGGTCGCCGTGTCGCGCATCGACGCCGGCGCCCTCGTGCGGCGCTATGGCCAAAATATTGGACCGGCGAGCCGCATGATCGAACCGGGCGAGCACGTGCACACGCACAACCTCCTGTACGAGGAGCGAGCGATCGACTACGAGTTTCCCAAGGCGGAGCTTCCCCGCCCTGTGGCGCCGGCCGGCGGACCCACGTTTCTCGGCTACCTCCGTGAGGACGGCCGCGCCGGTACGCGCAACTACATTGCGGTCGTAGCCGCCAGCAACTGTGCCGCGCATACGGTGGAATTGATCGCCCGGAGCTACGAGGGCGAAGAGCTCCCACC
>JAEHDI010000142.1 GCA_016880505.1 Bryobacterales bacterium
GCTTCCCGTATTCGTTGCCCATCAGAGCAAATTGTTCGAGATGTTGCGCCGAGCAGTCGACATTGGCGCCGACGTCCAGCATGATGGCCTCGCCCGTCAAAGTCGGCAAACTGGTGGCGATGGCCGGCCGCTCAACTCCCTTGGTCAATCCCAACACAAAGAACGACGACACCATGCTCGCACCGGTGTTACACGGACTGACCACCGCACTGGCCTCACCGTTCTTCACCAGCTCCGTCGCAATCCAAATGGATGAATCCCGCTTTTTACGCGCCACGGCCGCCGGCGATTAATGCATTCCCACGACCTGCGGCGCATGCCGGATCGATAGGCGGCTGTCAGTCGCACCAAGCCGCGCGCATTCAAGCTTCAAAACCGCCTCATCGCCGACGAGAATGACCTCGACGTCGAATTCCTTGGCAGCCTGCATGGCACCCTCGATACAGGGCGCGGGACCATGGTCCCCCCCCATCGCATCAAGCGCGATCTTCATACGGGATAATGTACTCGAGATTGGAATAGATGGCTGAACACGCGTGGCACCCGTGATTGTCCCCGATGTGCCGAGAGCTTAACGCAGACACACGAAATGCACAACCTGAACGAAAGTGGCCGAGGCCGGAAGGCCTCGGCGCATCTGTCCTCGCGGTCCCGCTACGACTCTTCGACCTGAATGACTGCCTTACCCTTGTATGTACCGCAATTCAAACAAGTGTAATGCGGCAGCTTCAGTTCGTGGCACTGCGGACATACGGACATCCCCGGAGGGGTCATCCGCAGTTTTTGAGTGCGGCGCTTGTCGCGGCGTGCACGAGAATGTTTATGTTTCGGATTAGGCATGGCAACTCCTTCCCACGTTCAAGACCGCCGGGAGATCCGCTCCCCGACGTCACTTCTGTTCAGTCTTCAGACTCTTTAATACTTGAAACGGAGTGGTCGGCGCCTCTTCCGGACAGGCACACCGCCCCTCGTTCAAATTCTTGCCGCAATGGGGACATAATCCGGCGCAATCGTCCTTGCACAACGGATGCATCGGGTCAGACAAAATCACTTGTTCTCGCAGCATCGGCCCGAGTTCCAAATGATCACCCTCATAATGATAAATCTCGTCATCCGTCTCATCCGGCTCAGCATCCACCGGTTCGACAGCCTTCTTGCGGTGATCAACCCGCTTGGCCGCCGGCGGAACCGCTTTCGGTTCCGGTTCGTAGACCACACGGAGCGCAAACGCCAAGGGCTCAGAGAACTTAGTCAGGCAACGCACACACTCCCGAATTGCCGTGCCTTCCACCACTCCTGTGACACAGATGGTGCGCTCGACCTTGGTCAGGTCCAACCCGATGGCCACCGCTCCTTCGAGCTGCGTGTCTCCGTCGGTCAGCCCCAGGTCCTCGGCGGTCACGTCGCCCGTGAGCGACAACCCGTCGGCGGTGATATCGGCTAAATGTGGTGTGAGCAGATCCATCATGATCTCCGGCAACACGCCGGCTCCCCACGCCTGTATCGCGCCACGCTGACTCACGCGCGCTATCGCTCCTCGGCA
>JAEHDI010001104.1 GCA_016880505.1 Bryobacterales bacterium
CACAGCCTAAAGGCTGTGCCACCACTTCAGAATTCGAGCCGCAGGCCGAGGTCGACCTGGCGAACAGCCGGCAAGCCATTCAGTACGCGAGCCATGGAGCTGATCTTCCCCACTGTGCCCCTCGAACTGATGTTGGCTCGGGGTACGGCAAAGTTCGGATGATTGAGCGCGTTGACCATGTTGACCATGAGCTGAAGACGGCTCTTCTCGGTGAAGTGAAAGCTTTTCGCTAGCGCGAAGTCAAGGTTGGCCACGCCGGGGCCTTCCAGTATGTTGAGTCCCGAGTTGCCAAAGCGTCCCACATTGGCGGGCTCCTGGCACACCGGATTGGCGTCCGGACAACCCGGCACCTTGAAGGCCGCCGCGTCAAACCATCGCTCGATCGTACGGTCGCCGGTGGGAAGGTTTCCGTCGCCGATGCGGTCCGGCCGCCCACCGAACGTGCGTGTGTTGGAAGGATCGAACCCTGAGAAACTCGGGGTGAAGTACTGCCCCGACTGCAGGTTGACGCTCCAACTGGTCTGCCATCCGCCAAGCACGGCGTCTACGGCCGGATGAGCACTGCCGAGGAACCGCTGTCCCCGCCCGAAGGGCAGCATGTAGATGGCGTAGCCAAAGGCGCGTTGGCGGAGAACGAGTCCGTTGTTGGCTCGCTCCACCCGGCGGTCGAACTGGTTCTGGATCACCTGGCCTGAATAGGAGTTGCCGCCGCCGCCACTATCCTGCGTGTCGGTCAGATCGCGTGCCCACGTCCAACCGGCGCCAAACGTGAGGCTTTTCCCTTGCTTCTTCGAGGCTGAGACTTCCAGCCCGCTGTAGAACTCATTGCCTCCGTTATCCGACCAGATCACCTGGTTGTACTGCGGGTAAGGCCGCCGGCTGGCCGAGAACGGAGTGGTGCTCGGCGCCAGTAGATTCAAGTTGCGGTTGTAAATCAAGCTTACACTCCGGCTGCCAACGTAGGAAACCCGGAACCCGACTTCCCGAATCTGCTGCTCCACGGTCAGGTTCCACTGCTGCGTGTAGGGGAGTTTCATGTGCGGGTTTTTGCCCTGGACGTTCTGGGTGCCGGCCGCACCGATCGCCGAGGTCAGGAAGGGCTGCGGGAACTGGAAAAGAGGCACTCCGTTGTCGATGGAGTTGATGAACGTCGCACTGCCGGCGAACGGTCCGCCCCCCATCGTCCGCGCCATCGGCCTGTAGACGAGATTTCCGTAGATCCCGTAGCCGCCCCGAATCACCGTGTTTCCGGTATCGAACGGCTTGTAAGCGAAACCGAAACGCGGCTGGAAGTACCCGTTGTGGGAGTCGACCAAAGAGTCTTTCGGGTAGCCCGCCTCGGAGGCGGTTTCGATGTGGATGTCCGAGGGGAAGTAGGGGTTGACCTGGGAGGCTCCCTTGTCCGGGATGACCAAGGCGCCGGTCTTCGGATTGAAGCTGTAAATCGCTCCCTTCGTGTGGCTGAACGGCCTCATCAGCTCCCATCGAAGTCCATAGTTCAGGGTCAGTTTGCGATTGACCTTGAACTGATCCTGAACGTATAAACCTGTCGTCGTGGCACGGAGGTTGCGCGCCGGGAGCGGGACCGCCAATTCACTGGTCTGCGGGATCCCCAGCAGGAAGTCGGCGTACCCAAACCCCGACCAGACTCCCGTAAAGTTGTAACCACCGTAGATCAACGACGTAATGAAGGTCTCGTTCAGACGATCACGGATCACATCCACGCCAAACTTCACGAAATGTCTTCCACGAGTCCAACTCAGGTTGTCAATCCATTGAAACGTTGCGCTTGGATTGTTGTAGTAGGAGTCGTCGTAGTCATCGTAGTCGACGTAGGTGACTGGATCGATCCGTACAATGGGAGCGTCGTGTATCCCCGTCGTCGTTGTCCCGAGGATGCCCCACTGCTGAATCAGGTCGCTTCCAATCACGTCCAGGTAGTAACTATTTCGATGGTAGGTGGCGCCCGTGCGGAACTCGTTAACCACCG
>JAEHDI010001105.1 GCA_016880505.1 Bryobacterales bacterium
AAACGTCTCTCAGTTGGTGCCGGACGACCCATGGCGGGAGCGCTTCGTTCCCTCGGACTTCCTCATGAAGATGATCGAGAGCGGCCGGCTGGGCGAGAAGAGCGGACAAGGATTCTACAAACGCGTCGGGAAGGAAAAGGAGATCCACGCGGTCGACTGGAAAACCCTCGAGTACCACCCCGCGCGGAAGGTTCGTTTTCCGGCCGCCGAAGAGGCGAGAAGGATCGAAGGGCTGACAGGCAGGCTCCGGGCCCTGGTCAGTTCCGGCGACCGGGCCGGCGTTTTTCTTTGGAAACTCTACCGCGATTATCTGCTTTACGCCGCCGGACGACTTCCGGAGATCTCGGACCGCATCGTCGAGATCGACCGGGCGATGCGCTGGGGTTACGCCCACAAGCTGGGGCCGTTCGAGCTCTGGGATGTACTGGGTTTCGAGAACACCGCCCGGCGGATCGAGCGCGAAGGGCGTCCGCTCCCGCCGCGCGTGGAAGCGATGCTGGCGGCCGGCGCGAAGTCCTTCTACCGGGCGGCGGATGCCTCCGGAAGCCCACGCACGGAGTACTTTGACCTCACAGCAAGTGTCTACCAGGAGATCGAGGAGCGTCCTGGTGTTCTCGAGTTGGCTCTCCTGAAGCGCGCTCGGGGGGCAGTGAAGAGCAATGCGGGGGCATCCCTGATCGATTTCGGCGACGGCGTGCTATGCCTGGAACTTCACGGCAAGTTGAACTTGCTGGGCGACGACCAGATCGAGATGATCCATGCGGGGATCGAGGAGGCGGAGCGAAATTTCGAGGCGATGATCGTCGCCGGCGGCAGCGAGAGTTTCTGTACCGGTACAGACCTGGCGCAGATTCTGACGCGTGCGCAAAATCGCAACTGGAGCGAAATCGACGGATTTATCGGACGGCTTCAGCAAGCAAACATGGCGCTCAAATACTCCGCCCGGCCGGTGGTCGCCGCGCCGTACGGACGGACGTCTGGCGCCGGATTCGAGCTTGCGCTCCACACGGCTCGCGTGCAGGCGTCCGCCGAGCTGTACGCCGGGTTTCTTGAAACCGCGGTCGGGCTGATCCCGGCCGGGGGCGGATCGAAAGAGACGCTCCTCCGGCTCGGCGACGCCCGGAAGGCCTTCGAATCGATTGTCGCGGCACGCGTCTCCGGGAGCGCCGAAGAGGCGCGAAGCATGGGTCTATTGCGGATCGAGGACGGTGTCACAATGAACCCTGAGCGGCTGATCGCCGACGCGAAAGCGCTCGTTCTATCGGTGACTCGTGGATACGAACCGAGCGCACCGCGCAAGGACATAACTATGGCCGGAGACGGCGGAGAGTCGCTGATGGAGCCCGGCACAGCGGGCGAACAGGAGACCGAATACGATCTCGTCATCGCCCGCAAGCTAGCCTGGGTCCTCGGCGGGCCCACGGGAAGACGGATGTTATCGGAGCAAGACCTACTCGATCTGGAACGAGAGGCTTTCCTCAGCCTGTGCGGCAACCCGAAGACGCAAGAGCGAATCGAGCACATGCTAAGGACGGGAAAGCCGCTACACAATTGAAAGAAGATCTGATCATTTGATGCCGAACGGGATTCTGTCGGGTTCACGAAAAAAGATTGTGGTCCTTGTGGGGCTGCCGGGCTCGGGCAAGTCGACCTACCTCGAACGGCTCGGCATCACTCCGCTTTCTTCCGATGCGGTTCGCCATCTGCTTGTCGACGACGCAACCGATCAGACGATCCACCGGCAGGTGTTCGCCGTTCTCCGTTACCTGGTGCGACACCGGATCGCCCTCGGCCGGCCGCTAACATTCGTGGACGCGACGCATCTCACGCCGCGCGAACGCCGGCCCTATCTCAAGATGGGCCAGCTTTATGATTGCGCCGTGGAGGCCCTCTTTTTCGACGTGCCGTTGGAGGTGTGCAAGGAACGAAATCGCGGCCGCTCGCGTATAGTTCCCGAGGACGTTATGGAGCGAATGGCGGCGAAACTGGTGCCGCCGGCTACCGACGAAGGCTTCTCAATAGTCACGGTCGTGCGCGACTGAACTGACGCCCGGCCGGTTCCAAAGCCGCAGAGCCAGGCCCCACGCAATCGCCGGGGCAATTCCGAATACGCCTGTCAGAGCGGCTAAGGTTCGCACGGAGACGCCAAGGTCGATGAACAGACCGGCGAAGTAACTCACCAACGACATGGTCACGACAAGAAAGGCGTAGTCGGCAGAGAAGACCCGCCCCCGAAAGCGGTCTTCGGTGTGTGTCTGGAGCAGAGTCGTCGAGAATACCCAGATCACCGAGCCGCCCGCGTGCGCGAACACCACCGCGGCGAAGGCCAGCCACATCGACGGCGCAGCTCCGAGGCTGATGTATCCGACCGCGCCGGCGAGGAACCCGAAAAGAATCCCGGTGCGCAACCGAGGTTCTTTTTGTCCGGCCCAGTATCCTCCGAACAGCGGACCGAGGAGCGCACCCACGCCCCGAGCACCCATCAGCATGCTCATCCCGAGCATTCCGGCGCGCTGCGGATCCAGGCGGCCGAGAGAAATCGGGAAGACGCGTTCACCGAGGATCGGCAGAATGACCCAGTTGGTCCCCATGAACCCCAGCCCCGCTTTCACGAGAAGCGTCGCCAGAAGCCGCGGATCGCGGACCATGTAACGGACCCCTTCGATGAGCGGCGTGAAGTCCGTGAGGTCTCGCGCCCTCATTGGCCGGGCGGCGGCTACGTGCGGCTCGTCGAATCTGGTGGATCGGAGCAGGCTCGCCGAAACGAGAAACGTGAGCGCATTGATGACGAATACCGTGTTGCGACCGAAGAGCACTGCCACAGCGCCGCCAAGGGCGGAGCCCACGGCGAGGTTGACCGACCAGGTGGTTGAGGAGAGCGTGTTGGCGACGAGAATCTCCTGCCCGTGCGTGATGTTCGGGATCACGGACGTGCGGGCCGGCTCAAAGAACGCCCACATCATCGTCTCGGCGAACAGGAGCACATAGATGATCGACACCAGACCCGGGCTTTGGACAAGAAGCATGAACAGCACGATGCCGGCCCGCACGAGGTCGGCAAAGATCATTACCTGCTT
>JAEHDI010001106.1 GCA_016880505.1 Bryobacterales bacterium
AATCCCCGGCTGTGCCAGGTGAGGAGCTTGTGGTGACGGTAGCCGGGCTCGGAGATCCGGGCATCATCGGCTCCCCGCGAAAGGTGCGAATCCTCGTCGGAGGCGTCGAACATGCCGCCGCCGAAGTCACGCCCTCAGAGAGTGATCCGGCCGTCTACCTCGTGCGATTCGCGCTCTCCCCTGCCGTGCCCCAGGGCGACCAGGTGCCGCTGATCGTGCGCATCGGTGACCGGGCGTCGCTGCCGGTTCCGATCGCCGTTCACAGCCCAGAGCAGCCCGCGACCGATAGCCTGTAACGCGTTGCTTCCCCCGCCGGCTGTGGTAATCCTAAACATATATGGCGTTTGAAGCGGACAAGACCATGTTCGAGATCTACCGCGAGACCGCGTACTCTGGGCAGTACAAGGTCGTTTACTTCACGGAGCTTCAGGACCACAACAAGGAAACGGAGATCAACCGCGCCTTGTCGGGCCAGCACGTCTACGACGGCTATCTGAAGAACTTCGGAAAGGACAGCGCGAAGGAGATTATCGACGGCCTGCTCGCGAGGATGAATCGCGGCGAGAAGATTGGGGCGGAAGATATCGAACACTCTTTAGGCAGCCACCTGGCGCGCTGAGCGGGGGCCTAGTTCCTGGGCGGTACAAGGTATCGCTGTCCGTCGAGCCAGTGGGCGCGCATGATCTCCACCTTTTTGCGGAGGGCGCCCAAGACGTCCGGCCCGTACAGAAAGACATCCTCCTCCTGTGGGGTCCGGGCGCGCGCGATGAGTTCCAGGCCCCCGTTCCTCAGCATGACGAGGAGGTCGTTTGTGTTGTCCAACTCGTCCCGCTCGATCTCGTTCCACAGAAGCAGGTCCGGATCGCGCATTTGAGCCAGCAGCAACCGGGGCGGCATGGCAAGCTCCTCTTTGCGCCGGTCCCGGATCTCTTGCGCAAAGTAGAAGTTGTCGTGGCTGCGGACCATGCTGGCCCACAGCCGCAACGATAACGCCAACTGCCGAAACCACGCACCCTCCGGAGCGTCCGCCGCCTGCTCGAAGATTCCGGCCGCCTCTATCGCCGTGTCGTGGATGCTTCGAAACGCAGCGGACCGGTATTCGCTCACCCCGCCCCGTCTGTCACCGTGCGCCGTGTTGTAGTCGAGACGGGCGTCATTCTCGTCCGTGGAAAAGATGAACGGCAGAAAATAGGCTTCCTCCTTCCGCGTCAGCAGTTCCGGTTTGATCACCAACGGTCTCGTCATGAGCCGGTTCGTTGCCATGTAGGCGTATCCCGGGGAACAGACAACCTCTCTGAAGAATCCTCGCGAGAAGACGCTGAATGACTGCTTCACCAACTCGAAGCCTTCGAGCAGCCGATCCGCGTTCTTTTCCCCGCCCCAGCGTTCGACCAGTGTACGGGCTTTCCTGGTTGGGTCCGGCAGGCTCTGGGCAGGAGACTTGAGCGAGTCCTCCACGATGTCAACGACTCGCCTGACAGTCGAGATCGGTTCGTCGGTTCTGTAATACCAGGACTGGCAGGTATCGATGTCGATCGTCTGGACTTCCGGATCGGGCAACTTCTCCAACGCCCCCAGCATCGGAAGCAGATCGATAAGACCTCGCACAGGATAGGCTTCCGACACTCGCGTGCTCACCGGGATGATCGACTTGTCTCCGGCTCGAAACCTCGCGCACGAAGGCAGGACCGGCTCGATCTTCTCGCGGTCCTCGCCTGGGAAGTTGCCTGCCAGCCGGATGTGCACGGGCCCGCCGCCCTTTCTGGCGCCACGGTCCATCGCCTCGATGAGCCCTCGAACCCGCTCTCCGGCGTCGCGGCCGCGGCAATAGGCAGGCCCGTTTGGTCCGGGGTACAACGCCCGCAACCAGCACAACCCCGAACCGGAGTCGTTGTTCCAGGAGTGCATCGCGCGAATCATCGGGGCATTCCGCTTCAGCTCCGCCATCATCCACTCAATCATCTCGAGGGTTTCCGGCTGATCCACGCACCACGCGAACTCGTCTTTTCCGCTTCTGCGCGGATGATCCACGCGCGGACCGCGCAGATGTGGATACTGCTGGAAGAAGGATTCCGGCAGGAATTGCGTCTCATTAGCGGAGAAGACCGCCTCGAGTCCCAGTTCTTTGAGGATCGCCACCTTCGCCAGTAACAGCGCGCGGTTCTTGGCAACCCACCCAGCCGGCAAGTGGGCGGCGAGCTTCGGGTGTGGGAAAAATGCCCACATGGTCGCCATGTAGGCGCCGTAGTCATGCCACGGGCTTCTGACGCCCGGGATATGGACCGGGCTTTTCTCGGCCAGGACACCGATGTCCACCTGTACTGTGCCGTAACTCTTAAGGCGGGCCGCTATCGCGGCGTACGCGCGGAACTCGTCAAGGTCGCGAATGGCGTTGTGGAACACGAACGTCCTGGCCGCCGAAGCCGGCGCCACAACTGCTAGCAGACCGAGAGCGAGAGCAAAAAGACGTGTTGTCATACTCGCCCCTGAGAATATCGATCAAAGTGCCGCTATGCAATGCCCGACCGGGTGCTGAAAGGGGCGGGCTACCGCTCCCTGCGGTTCGCGGCTCGGATTGCACGAGGGATATACTGTCTAAACCTGACGCCATGCGGAGACGCTCTTTTCTACAGCTCGCCGGCGGCGCGTGCGCCTCGTCACTACTCAGCCGAAAAGTGCTCGCAGCGGCTGCGCGGCGACCCAATATCGTGCTGATCTATGCCGACGACGTGGGCTTCGGCGATCTCGGGTGCTACGGCGCCACCAGAGTCAAGACGCCCAACCTCGACCGGCTCGCCGCATCGGGCGTGCGTTTCACCGATGCGCACTCGTCGTCGGCGACGTGCACGCCTTCCCGGTACTCGCTGCTCACCGGTGAGTACGCGTTTCGAAAGGAAGGCGCGCGCGTGCTGCCGGGAGACGCCCCGCTGTTGATCGAGCCCGGCCGCGTGACGATTGCCTCAATGCTCCGGAGCCAGGGCTACCGGACGGGCGTTGTCGGCAAGTGGCACCTGGGCCTTGGCGGCGGAAACGTCGACTGGAACGGCGAGATCAAGCCGGGACCGCTCGAACTCGGCTTCGACTATTCATTCGTCATCCCGGCTACGGGCGACCGTGTGCCGTGCGTGTACGTCGAGAACCATCGGGTCGCCGGACTGGACCCGAAGGACCCGATCCGGGTCAGCTACAAAGAAAAGGTGGGCGACGAGCCAACCGGCAAGGACAATCCGGAACTGCTCCGGATGCACCCGAGCCACGGGCACGACATGACCATCGTGAACGGCATCAGCCGGATAGGGTACATGAGCGGCGGCAAAGCAGCCCGTTGGGTGGACCAGGACATGGCCGACGTCATCACCGGCAAGGCCACCGGGTTCATCCGGCAGAGCAAAACGCAACCCTTCTTTCTGTACTTCGCGACACACGACATCCATGTGCCGCGGGTCCCGCACAAACGATTCGCCGGAAATACTCCGATGGGTCCGCGCGGCGACGTTATCGCGGAATTGGACTGGTGCGTGGGCCAGGTTCTGGCGGAGATCGAACGACAAAATCTGGCCGAGAACACCCTTGTGATTTTCTCGAGCGACAACGGCCCCGTGGTCGATGACGGCTACAAAGATCAGGCAGTCGAAAAGCTCGGCGATCACAGGCCGCCCGGTCCATACCGCGGCGGCAAGTACAGCATCTTCGAGGCTGGCACGCGAATCCCGTTGATTGTGAACTGGCCGCGCCGGGTGAAGCCCGCCGTCTCGACCGCCCTCGTCAGCCAGGTGGACTTCTTGGCATCATTCGCCGGCCTCACCGGCGGGAAGCTGCCCCAAAACGCCGGACCGGACAGC
The DNA here is from genome assembly GCA_016880505.1 of Bryobacterales bacterium. Lineage (GTDB taxonomy): Bacteria > Acidobacteriota > Terriglobia > Bryobacterales > Bryobacteraceae > JAEHDI01. The sequence continues at coordinate 3,843 of JAEHDI010001106.1, forward strand.
TTCGACGTGATGCCCGCGCTGCTCGGTGAGGCGAAGTCGGGCCGCGATCACCTCGTCGAGCACGCCGGGGTGCTGTCGCTTCGGAAGGGAAACTGGAAGCTCATCCTGCCGGGCAAGGGCGCCAGGTTCAATCCAAATGTAAACATTGAACTCGGCAACGACCCCCAGCCTCAGCTCTACGACGTCTCGGGGGACCGGGCCGAAACCAAGAACCTTGCCGCACAACATCCGGAGAAGGTTCGGGAACTTACGGCAATGCTGGAAAAGATCCGGAAAGATGGCCGGAGCCGGCCGTAGGGGCGCCGCTCACTCACGGTCGCGGCTCTGCTTGGAATTCGTTGACCGTCGCGGCGGTCGTTCAATCGTCTCACTTCCGGGAACTGAGGCGGCGGAAGTACTCCGCGACGGCGTCGCCATAGCCCGGCGGGATAGGATCAGGTGCTCCGGAACGTACCTGTCCACCGTGCTCTTCATCCAGCTTCCGCCGAAGCCGCAACTCCATCGTCTCCAGCGCAGGTAGAATCCGCGACGCAATCTCGTCGACGCGTTGCGGATCGAAACGCTGCATCTGGCCGATGATCTCCTCGACGTCTCCAGCGGCCTCGGGGATATCCGAAAGCGACTGCCGCAGCCGGACGAGATCGCGGAGGCTTTCCCGGAAGACCTGCTCGCCGAGCCGTCCGGGACCGGCGCCGAGACGGCCGCGAAGGCGCTCGACCTCGGACAGCGCGCGAGTCGCGTTACCCTGGCCCGACGGGCCTCGCTCGAGCGCGCCGCGTGCTTCCCTGAGTTCGTTGCGCAGCGCCTCCAGTCCTTTTGTAATCGGCGCCTCCCGCGGCGCCGCCTGCTGGCCGTAACCGCGCCGCAGGAGCTCATTGCCGTACCGCATCCGGAGCGCCAGTTCCTCTTTCTGCATATTGCCGAGAGCGCGCCGTAGTTTCCCGGCAGCCGCGGGCTGCGAACCGGCGAGGTCGCGCGTGGCGTCCTGCATATCGCGTTCCAGACGGGCGAGGTCGTCCATCATTTGCCGTTTCTCTTCGGCAAGCTGGCGCGACTGCTCAGCCTGTTCCGGTGTCAGCCGCGGGCGCACCATCCGGCCCTCCTGCTCCGGAGCCGGCCCACCGAAAGCCTGCTGGAGGCGCCCGTCGAACTCGCGCTGCCGCTTGGCGAGATCTTCCGCCATCCGAGCGAGATCGTCCAACTGGCCGGAGCTCTTCTCGCTTCGCAAGCCGCGCATGAGATCGCGGGCTTCCCGAAGCCGCTCGGCGGCACGGCGCGCTTGAGCGTCGCCACTCCCCTGTGAGCCACCGGCCTGGCGCATGTCTCGGGTGGCCTCGCCCAGCCTGCGAGCCACCTGTTCGAGGCGTTGGTCTCCGGAAGATTCCCCGCTTCCTCTGGAGAGCTGTTCCATGCGTTTCTGGAGCTCCTCCGCCTCGCGCCGGAGCATCTCCTGCTGCCAGCGCTGCTGGGAGGACTGCTGCGCCTGCCGTTCACGGGCGGCCAATTCCTGCTGCCTGCGGGCGAGCTGCTCCAGCCGCTGAAGGGTCTCGTCGACCTCGCGGTTTCTCTGGCTCGCCGACGGCGTCTGCTGGCCGGTCTCGTACTGGTTCTTTTCGGTGTCGAGCTCAAGGTCAAAGAGGCTCTCGAGTTCGCGCCCCGAGCCTCCGCCCTGGCCGCCACGCTGATTTCCGAACGCAACCTGGATCTGACGAAAGGTAGCCTCGGCCCGGAGGAGATGCTGGAGCGCTTTCTGCTCCGGAGCAAGCGCGTCCTGCCACCGGGTTGCGCGAAGTTTGCCGGCGGCCTCGTCCATCGCCGCGGCGGCCTTCTCCATGTCCGCGGAAAAGCTTTGGAACTCCTGGTTGGTGGAAGAAAGCTGGCGGCTCTGCATGCGCCGCGCGAGCGACCGTGCCTGGTCGCCCAACGTCCGCTGCACTTCGGCGAGGAATCGCGCGTTGTCGGCGGGCGATTTTCCGTCGTGTGAACCGTCGCGCAATTGATTCCACGTTGCGGCAATGATCTCCTTCTGGCGTTGCGAGATGCGGTTCTCGGCGCCGCCTTCCCCTCCGCCCGAGGACATCTGCTGGGACTGGCTGTACTCACGTTCGAACGGTTGCGCCTCAAGAAAGTACATGTCCGTCTTCGCCGCGGTACGGGCGTCGCGGGCGGTGGCGTAAAGGGCAACAACGTCGCCCGGAACGAGCTGGTAGTCTTCGAGCGCGATGACGGCGGAACCCTCCGCCTGTTTGGCGCCTTTTTGCGCCGGCAGCGGCAGCGTCTTCTCCGGCCCGCCATTGACCGAATAACGCAGCGATATATCCTGGATGCCGAAGTCATCCTCGGCCTCAACGGCGATGGTGACCTCCTCGATCGGGCTGACCTTGGCATCGCGCCCTGGGCGCACAATGCGAAGTACAGGCTCACTGTCCTTGCGAGCTTCGATGAAGAAGTCGTCGCTGAGACGGACCAGCTCGCCCTGATCGCGGGCGGCAACGTAATAGTGACCGTTGTTTCGGATGGTGAGCTGTCCTGAGGACCAGTTCCCTTCCCTCCGATTGAGATCCGTTCCCGCGGAGCCGTCGACAACGAGCAGCCCGCCTTCGAGAGGCCGGTCGGTCTCCACCGCGATTTCGGCGCCGGTGCCTTCCACCGCGCTGAGGTCGCCTCCGGGGTCCTCCACTACTGTGCCCTGGCCGGTCCAGTCGGGAAAGCGATAGGTGACGCGAATTCGTTTCACCGCCGGCAGGTCCCTGACCGACAGCGTGTGAGTCTTCGATCGAACGCGTCCGGCGGCCGCGTAGTAGTCCACGGTCTCGGGAATGCCGGCGAACAGGAACTCGTAGCCGGCGCCGCCTTCCTTGGGAAGCATCGGTGCTTCTTCCCATTTCGAGGCGCTTCGGTAGCGCGCGAAGAGCTGTACCTGGGGCGCATCGAATCCGACAAGGCGAGCGGTCACAGCCTGGCTCGCCCCCCGGCGCACGGAACGGTTGCCGGGCTCGATCACGATGTCGTAGAACGGCGAGCCGCCTTCTCTGGATGATCCAGCCCACAGCAGCGAAGTCCCGTAACCGAGGAAGCCGGGTCCGGCGAAGCCCATCCAGAGGAGCACGCCGCCGGCGACCGTGGCAACCGAGGCGAGAGCCAGTACCCGCCTCGAAGTCACCACGCGTTTCGGTTCGGCCTGCTCGGCCAGTCGCAAGGTGTCGGCAGCGAGAAGGTCGACGAACGGGCCCGCTTGCTCGTCCCCGCCGCGCTCGGCCAGCGTCAGCAGGCGCTGGTCGAACTCGGGGAACTTATTCTCGGCCTCGCGGGCCGCAACACGCCGGTTGAGCCGCAGCAGCGGGACCGCGAGACCGAAGGCGGCCGCCAACGCAAGGCTCAGGAAGAGCGCAACGCGGGCGCCGGTGACCACGCGCTCCGCGAACGCATAGCCGTTCGCGGCCAGGACCAGCAGAACGGTCGCAATCAACGCGACAGCCGCAGCAAGAGCCAGGCCGCGCACCCACGCCGCCAGGCGGAGACGAGACTCCAACCGTCCCAGGTAAGCGTTGAGTTGGTCCAGCGAGTTCATGCCGTTTCCCCCACCGGGCCGAGATACCGGCCCGCGACCAGCGACTCCGCGAGCGCAAGCGCGAAAACAACCAGCATCGCGTACCACCAAAGATGCCGCGGCTTGGCCCCTGTCTCATCCTTTCCACCCTGTACAGCCGCGCCCTGCCCCGTGCTCCGCCAGAGTTCGAGCGTTTCGGCCGGGATCATCTCGAAGTCGGACTCGAGCCGGTCGGCGTTCGCAGCTACCAGCGCCGGGCGTCCGCTGCTGTGCCGGATTTCGTAGAAACCCTCCCGTGCGAGCGGAACGTCGCGAACGGACGAAGATTCCGATAATTCGAGCATCCGGTTTCCATCGGGCCCGATTACTTCCACCGCGGCCCGACTTCCGCGAGACGCCCCCAGCGGAAGATAGGCGTCCACGGTGAATCCTCCGCGCCGTTCTTCAAGTCCCGCGAGATAGTACGAAGTCTGCTCGACGAACGGCACAAACGAGGCGTGCAACGGGAAATCGTTCGAAATGTTATCGAAGGTGGAGGCAAAGACCAGCACACGTCCGGCGCCCAAAGTTTTCTCGATTAGCAGGGGTGTGCGGTCGCTCGTGCGTGCCACGACGCGGCCGTCTCCGGCGTCGATGCGAAGCACCTG
>JAEHDI010001107.1 GCA_016880505.1 Bryobacterales bacterium
CCTTGCAGCGACGAGTTTTCCTGAAGAGCGCCGCGGTAGTGGCGGCGCCGGGCGGCGCGGGGAGCGCGTCCGCGGCTCCAAAGAAAGCTCTGATGAAGGCCGGCACGCAGCACAACTCGTCGGACGAGGTGCTGAAGGTGATGGCCGCGTTCGGGGTGAACCACATCTGCAGCACCCTGCCCTCGGTGCGGATGGATGAAAACTGGACGGTTGAAGGACTGACGAAGCTGCGCGAGCGGGTGGAGTCGCACGGCATCAAGTTGGACATGGTCCCGTTGCCGCTGAGTTCCGGCTACATCACCAGGGCGGAGAGTCCGAACATCGTGCTGGGCAAGAGTCCGGAAAGGGATCGCGAGATCGACACCCTCTGCCAGATGATCCGCAACGTCGCGCAGGCTGGCATTCCGGCAGTCAAGTACAACCTGACGATTCTCGGCGTGGTGCGGTCCGACCCGACGCCGGGGCGCGGCGGCGCTCAGTACAGCACGTTCAACTACGACAAGGCGAAACAGGATCCGCCTCTCACCGAAGCGGGGCGTGTCACCGAAGAGATGTTTTGGGAACGCATCACGTACTTCCTGAAACGAGCGATCCCCGTGGCGGAGGAGTACAAGGTGAAGATGGCCTGCCACCCCCACGATCCCGGAATGCCGCGCGACAAGGGGTTCCGCGGCGTCAACCGGGTGCTCGGCAACGTGGAGGGCATGAAGCGGTTCATCGACATCATGCCCAGCCCGTACCACGGGCTCAACTTCTGCCAGGGGACAGTCAGCGAGATGCTGGAAAAACCGGCGGACGAGATCTTCGACGTGATCCGCTACTTCGGCAGCCGGCGAAAAATCTTCAACGTTCACTTCCGCAACATCAAGGGCAAATTCCTCAACTTCCAGGAGACGTTTCCGGACGACGGCGACGTCGACATGATCCGGGCGATGCGTGTGTACAAAGAGGTCGGCTACGACGGCATGATCATGCCGGACCATGTGCCGCATATCGACGGCGATGAGGGCGGCCGCCAGGCATTCGCGTTCGCGTTCGGGTATATACAGGCGTTGATTCAGTTGGTGAACCAGGAGAACTGAAGAAAAACTGGGGACTGACACCATTTCGCCGCAGTTGCGAAATGGCTGTCTGTCTCCCGTTTTTCGGGAAGGCTGAACGGATGGCCCTGAAGACCGATTGGGTTCCGATGCGATGGCCCGACGCGTGGACGGAACCCTCGATGCTCGATCTGTTGAAGGACACGCCGTTCGACTGTCTCGTCGCGAGCGCAGGACTGGTCGAGGAGCGGGCACGCAAGGCGGGCCTGGCCGTTATCCGGATCGCCGAGCGAGGAGCCGGTGGCGGTGAAGTCGTCCCGGTGATTCCGTCAGCGCCGCGCTCCGGCGTGGTGCACGCGCCGTCGTCGCCGATCGTCGCATTTACGGAGAACGTCTGGCCGTCGATCAAACTGAGCGCCAAAGAAGATCGTGACACCGCCGACACAGGCCCGACCGGAGTGCCGTGGGTGGAGTCGAACGGCTGGTTCGTACGGATGGCCCGTGCGCTGGCGCCGGCAAGGACGATCTGGATCGTGGCGGACCCTCCCGAGGAGAAATCCCTGCGGCGGGCGGAGTTCTATGCGCTCGCGGTGTCGGACGCGGCCGCGTATGGCGGGCGGTGGGTGGTGTCGCTCGACAACGAACTTGCCGCTGGACTGGCCTCGGGCAACAGAGAAGCACTGACGGCTTGGAAAAGGATCGTCGCTGCGGCAGCGTTTCATAAGAAGCAGGCGCCCTGGGCGGACTTCCGGCCGTTCGGCGTGTTGGGTGTGCTCTCCGATTTCGCGGGCGACAACGAGTTCACGGCCACGGAGGCGGTGAACCTGGTCAACCGGCGGAACCTCGCCTTTCGCGTCCTGAACCGTGCGCAAGGCGCCGAGTTGTCGCTGGAAGGGTTGAAGGCGGTTCTGTACCTTGACCGTCAGGCTCCTGAGGGTGTTCTGCGCAAGAAGTTATTGGCGCTCGTCCGAGGCGGCGGGCTCGTGATCGGAACGCCGTCCTGCCTGCCGCTCACCGAGGGCGCGAAGCCTGCGGATCAGATCCACGTGCGGTTCCGGCTGTGGGCCCTCGGGGCCGGGAGGATCGCGGTTGCGAAAGAGGACTTCGCCGATCCGTACGTGCTGGCGTCCGACACGCACGTCCTGCTGAGCCGGCGGCACGACCTGCTGCGGGTTTGGAACGGCAGCCCGACGATCACCTACTATGCCGGATCGCCGGATGCGCGGTGTGCGGTGGTGCACATCCTCAATTACTCGGCGCAGCCGGTGGAGTTCATGTCAGTCCGGGTCATGCAGCCGTACCGCTCGGCACGACTTTGGACAGCCGGTGGCGAACCTCCAGCCCCGCTGAAAGTGATCCCGGCGGATGGGGCGGCCGAGTTTCACCTGCCGCCGATAGGCCCCTACGCTGCTATAGAATTGGAAGCATAGCTTCGGAGGGGCTTGCGGAAAAATGCGCA
>JAEHDI010001108.1 GCA_016880505.1 Bryobacterales bacterium
CGCGACGGCTGCCCCGACGGGGAATCGCCGGACCAAATCGGTGCCCGGGCCGACCGGGTGGTGAGCCGGGTGCGGGCTATGCAGGGGGACGTGCTGCTTTTTTCCAGCGGTCATTTCCTGCGCGTCCTCGCCGCCCGGTGGCTGGGACTCCCTTCTGGGGCCGGGAGATACTTCCTGCTCAGCACGGCGAGCCTGAGTGCGCTCAGCTACGAACACAACTTGTCCCAGCCGGCGATCCAATTGTGGGATGATACTCGGCACGTAGGTATGTAACGAGATGCGGCTGCCCGAGACGGCCCGCCCCCGTCTTCTGCCAGACAGGCAGGTATCGGCGCAGGGCCGCCCGCTTCACTGCATCCGCGGTCCAGAGGGGCGAGGCAGACCATGGGATGGACGGGTTCCCGGATCAGACCCTCCAGCGCGTGTACAACCGAGAAAGGATACGGCGATGAGCACAAGGACAAAGGCGGCCCCGTCGACGTCACTGGGGCCCGACGACCTGGCGAGACTCGTGAGGCGGTATGGGTGTGGCCCGGTGCAGTTCACCGGCGCGGATACCGCGCTCTACGAGCGGCACCTGCTCTTCGACAACGTCATCGACCCGGCGACGGCCGGCAAGCGGGAACGGTTTGAGGCCTTAGCCCGCTCCATGCGGGATATCCTCTCGCAGCGGTGGGTCCTCACGGAGGACACGTACGGGCGCATGAACCCCAAGCGCGTCTACTATCTCTCCATGGAATTTCTCATCGGCCGCTCGCTGGCCAACAATGTGATGAACACGCTGCTCGATCCCCTCGTGAAGGACGCCGTCACCCAAGAGAACCTCGATTGGCTTGGGCTGCTTGAGGAGGAACCCGACGCCGGACTGGGGAATGGCGGGCTTGGGCGGCTGGCGGCTTGCTTCCTGGACTCGATGGCGACAATGCAGCTCCCGGCCATGGGCTACGGGCTTCGGTACGAGTACGGCATCTTCAAGCAGGCCATTCACAACGGATGGCAACAGGAACAGCCGGACAACTGGCTCCGGCGCCCGGACCCGTGGGAGGTGGCGCGTCCAGACGAGAGGGTGGAGGTCATGCTGAACTGCTCGGTCGAGCTGAGCGGCGGGGTCTTGCGCCCGGTCCCCGGCCGGCCGACCCGCTGGATCGGGATTCCCTATGATCGGCCCGTCGTGGGCTACGGCGGCAAGACCATCAACACGCTCCGCCTCTGGGCCGCCGCCGCGCCGGATTACTTCGACTTTCAGGCGTTCAGTCAAGGTGACTTCGTCGGGGCGCTGACCGAGACGCTGGCGGCCGAATCCATCACCCGGGTGCTGTATCCCGACGACTCCACGAGCATGGGGCAGGGGTTGCGCTTCTTCCAGGAGTACTTCCTGGTGGCCTGCTCGCTGGCCGACCTCGTGCGCCGATTCCGCCGGAGCAATGCCGATTGGAGTACGCTCCCCGAGAAGGTCGCCATCCAGCTCAACGATACGCACCCGGCGCTGGCGGTCCCCGAGCTGATGCGGATTCTCCTGGATGACGCGCATCTTGGATGGGATCAGGCCTGGGACCTCACCCGGCGCACCCTGGCCTACACCAACCACACGCTCCTGCCCGAAGCCCTGGAAAGATGGCCTGTGGAACATTTCGAGGTGCTGCTGCCGCGTCACCTGGAGATTATCTACGATATCAATCGACGCCTGCTGGAGACCGTACGGGCCCGGTTCCCCGGTGACGACGCGCGGGTCGTCCGCGTGAGCCTCGTGGCGGAAAGCGCCGCCAAGCATGTCCGCATGGCCAATCTGGCGATCGTCGGCTCGCACAGCACCAATGGCGTGGCCGCCATTCACTCCGAGCTACTGCGCACGACGACGGTCAAGGATCTGGCCGAGATGTTCCCCGAGCGTTTCAACAACAAGACCAACGGCGTCACGCCGCGCCGCTGGTTGCTGCTGGCGAACCCGGCGCTCGCCCAGACGATCACCGCGGCCATCGGCGATGGGTGGATCACCGACCTCGAGCAGCTACGCAAGCTCAAGCCGCTGGCCGACGATCGGGGATTTCGCGACGCCTTCCGCCAGGCCAAGCGCGTGGCCAAGGTGCGATTTGCCGCCTGGCTCAAGGCGACATCCGGCCAGACGGTGGACCCGGACCGCATCTTCGATTGTCAGGTCAAGCGCATTCACGAATACAAACGGCAACTCCTCAATGCGCTTCGCATCGTGGTGCTGTACCACCGCCTCCGAGCGAACCCGAATCTCGAGATGACGCCTCGGACCTTCTTCTTCGCCGGCAAGGCGGCGCCGGCCTACCATTTGGCCAAGCTCATCATCAAGTTCATCAACAACCTGGCGGGCACCATCGAGGGGGACCCTGCCACGCGGAACCGACTGCAGGTGCTCTTCCTGCCCGAGTATGACGTATCCCTGGCGGAGCGGCTGATCCCCGCCAGCGATGTCTCCAACCAGATCTCCACCGCGGGTTACGAGGCCAGCGGGACGAGTAATATGAAGTTCATGATGAACGGTGCGCTGACGATCGGCACGCGCGACGGCGCGACCATCGAGATGGCGCAGGAAGCCGGCGAAGAAAATTTCTTCCTCTTCGGTCTGACGGCGGATCAGGTGGCCGGCAGTCGCGGTTGGTACGACCCGCACTGGCACTATGAGCACGAGCCAGAGACCCGCGCGGCGCTGGACCTGATCCTCTCGGACCACTTCAGCGTCCACGAACCTGGCGTCTTCGCGCCCCTACGCGATACGCTCCTCACGCATGGGGATCACTACATGCACCTGGCGGATCTCGCGGCCTATCTGGAGGCGGACGGCCGCTTACTGCAGCTCTACGCGGATCCGGAGGGATGGGCGCGCAAGGCGATCTTGAACGTGGCCAGCTCCGGGAAGTTCTCCAGCGACCGCACCATCGCCGAGTACGCGGCGGACATCTGGAACGTGAAGCCGTGTCCAGTCCCGTAGTTTGAAAATTCGAAATCCGAAGTGCGAATATCGAAACAGATTCGAATGTTCAATAGGAGAAAATGCGAAACGGTGTGATTGCGATGCAACCCTAGCGCCGCTCGCCCATGCCGTGTTTCGAGTATTGCTTTTTCGCGCTTCGGATTTGATTCGGATTTCGAGTTTCGGATTTCGGATTTCCGCACACCGATTCAATCCGTCTTCTCTTCAGTCGGATCGTCTGACCAAGCCTCAGCGGACTCCTCATTC
>JAEHDI010001109.1 GCA_016880505.1 Bryobacterales bacterium
GTCGTGCTTCTTCAGCGGGATGCCGTCTGGAGTCCTCTGCCCGCGGAGTTGCCTGCCGCGGTGCTCAACTGCATCCTCCTGGTGTTCCTCTACCTGTGGCGGACCGCGGAGAGTGACTCAGTAACCCCATTCTCACCGCTGACCAGCCTCTTCGGCCGCGCCAACCGATCTCACACGGACCGGCTGCGCTCCCAATATGAGGAACAGATCCGGCAGGCCGCAAGCCGTGAGGAACGCAGCCGGCTGGCGCGGGAGTTGCACGACTCCATCAAGCAGCAGATCTTCGTAGTGCAGACTGCGGCCGCAACCGCGCAGGTCCGATTCGGCCAGGACTCCGCCGGAGCCAGAGCTGCGCTGGATGAAGTCCGCAACTCGGCGCGCGAGGCGATGGCCGAGATGGAGGCGATGCTCGATCAGCTTCGCGCGACCCCGCTGGAGAACACCGGCCTGGTCGAAGCCCTGAAACGCCAGTGCGAAGCGCTCGGTTTCCGCACCGGCGCGCAAGTCGATTTCCGGATCGGCAAGCTTCCTCCCAACGGGAGCTTGCCCCCCGGCGCTTACCAGGCGGTCTTCCGCGTCGCGCAGGAAGCGCTGGCAAATATCGGCCGGCACGCACGCGCTCAAAACGTGTCCGTCACGCTGGACAACGTGAATGCCGGATTGGCGCTGATTATTCGCGATGACGGCCAAGGGTTCGACTCCAGCGATTCCCCCCGCGGAATGGGCATCGCCAACATGCGCGCCCGGGCAGAGGAATTCGGCGGAACCTTCTCACTGAACACCCTGCCCGGCGGCGGAACATCTGTGACATTCTCGATTCCCTGCGCGGTGGAGGCGTCTTGGGACTATAAGCAGCGTGCGCTGATGTGGGGCGTGTTGCTGCTCATCGGCGCTGTTGCCGCCGCCTGGAGCAGGTCAACCCTCCTCGCCTCGTGGCAGATACTCCCCGCCGTCGCCTTCTTCCGTGAGACAATCGCATGGCTCCGTACGCGGAGGCAAAGCGAGGCGATTTGACCGGCGCTATCTCCATCGTTGTCGTCGATGACCACCGGGTCGTAGCGCGGAGCCTGAAAGCCTACCTGGAATCGTTTCCGGACATGAAGGTCATCGGCCTCGCCGCCTCCGGTGAAGAGCTTCTCAACCATCTGGAGGAATGGCGGCCGGACATCGTCCTGCAGGATCTGCTGATTCCCGGCGGAATGGACGGGATCGAGACGACACGACGAATCTGCGAACGTGCGCCTTCCGTGCGCGTGATTGCTCTCACCGCGTCTGTGGATGAGGCGCGGATGATGGGCGTGCTGCGTGCGGGCGCGGTCGGATATGTGCGCAAGGACGCAGATCCCGAAATCCTACTGGCCGCCGTGCGTGCCGTCGCCCGAGGGAAGACCTACATCGACCCGTCCGTCCGCCGTCAGATTCTCCAGGCCGCGGATGCGCAGGACGATCTCACGCCTCGCGAAACCGAGGTGCTCCGGCAGTTGGCGCTCGGCCGGAGCAATAAAGAAATCGCCGACGTCCTCTCGATCACGGAAGAAACCGTGAAGACGCACGTCGGCAACGTCCTCGCCAAACTGCAAGCCGGAAACCGGTCTCAAGCCATCGTGCAAGCCTTAAAGCGCGGCCTCGTGTCACTCGAAGAGTTGGAGTGACACTGGGCAGGACTCTTGTCCTGCCTCTGGAGATCGCGTGGGGTGGACGATCGCATTTTGTCGTCCGCCTGCCCTCGTGTCGGCAGCGTGGCAGTGTCGTGCCTTCGGTTCGCAAGGCTTCGTTCGAATTGAGAGAGCCGTCACACCGCACACGGCCAAAACCGTCCCGGATGGCAGAGGAAACTTCCGGTTTCAGAAGCTGGGTACCCACTCGGCTATCGCCCCGGCGCGGGCCGTCCTGCGAGACTCACTCTCCTGTGGCGCCGTTTACAGACCGCCACCGGTCTGGAGAGAAGAGCTAAGCCGCGCCATAGAATTCGATCTGATCGACATCCGGCAGCGTGAACGCGCCCTCCCCGTCGATTGGGTACACTTCCAACTCGGATATCAGACCTTCACGGCTATGCAGGATGATACCGAACGAAATGCCTTCCGGGGAGACTCCCCCGGCCTCAGAGAGTATCACTGTGGGGCTGCCGAGCGACGCAACTCGCCCCTCAACTGCCAAGTCAATAGTCGGGCAGCCGCAACCACACCGGGAGGCAACTGTGACACGCGGGAATTGTTCGACGTAAGGCCCCGATTCTGCCGTGCCGTGCAAAAGGAGCCGTTCTAACAGTAACCGCTCCTTGCTCGTACGTTCTCGGGCATCAGGAACACGCAATGGGGAATCGTCTTGCATTGGGACACGGTCCCTAGCGACACCATTATGCTTCATCGCATGATGGCCGAAAAGTGGCGCTACCGGAAACCGCGGCGCCCATCTAGCGATAGCCGTAAATCCGATGAGTGGGGTTCACCGGACACGTTCACAGCGGTTCTCAGAATGAGACGCCTACCGAAACCTGCACTTGATTGCGGAATATCCCCGAGTTTCCGTGCATGCCCGCCACTCGCGGGCGGTCATGCCCCCAATGTGTGTAGCGCAGCGCAGGCGCGATCTTGATCCTCTTCCACGGAATCTCAACACCCGCTCCAGCCGTCGCCCCGTAGTTCGACAGCCAGGCTCCGGCGATCTCCTTGGGCAGCCGGAACGACGGCCCCAAAGCGAGAAACGGCCGCACCACGCCAGTGGTGAGGCGGTATTTCGCCAGCACGGGGAATTCCCAGGTGCCACCAGAGCTGAAGGACGAACTGAAGAACAGACCGGAGTTTGTCGTGCCGCCAGAATTGAGGACTTTCGTGGCGCCCCGAAATGATCGGGCGATGGCGTTCCCCTCGATTGAGAAGCGCGGCGATAAAGACAGTTCGACCAGCGGACCGATCCCGACACGCCGCGGGTCAGAGAAGGTTCGAAGCGTCACGAACGCGCCACTTGAGGGGTTGAACACAGTCTGCGTGGTAGCCCTGAATTCATCGGTCAGAGGTGAGGCGAGTACCGCTCCCAACGAAATGCGCCGGCCAAGCGGATAGGTATCGGAAGCCGCGGCGTAGCTGACGCCCACGAGGAACTCAAGCTGGTCCGCGCGTGTGCGCACGTTCGCGTACCAAGGGTCCTCCGCCCAACGCGTATAGCGCACCCGCGGCGCAATTCTGAATTTTCGCCACTCGGTCTCCACTCCCAGACCGGCGGTGATGCCGTAGTGGGATGGGGAAGCGGAATTGAGATTGCCCGTTGCTCGGAATGACGCTCCACCCTCCAGAAACGGCCGCATTCGCCCAAGGGAGAACTTGTACTTGGCGAGAACCGGAAACTGCCAGGTCACTACGGTGGCGGGAGCGAAGCCGATGACCTCGCCACTCTGAAAGGTCGCCGCTTGCCGGTAGCGCAGTGGCTTGTACAGGGCTTCCGCGCCGAACGAAAGTTGCGGCCACAAGCGAACGTCGATCGAGGGCCCGACAACGTACCCGCCAGAGTCCGACTCCACGATGTCAGGGGGGAATCCGGCCCTCGGAACGTACTGCGAATCAAAATCTCGATTCGCATAACCACCCACGACCACGCCGAATGACAGGCGCTGCGCCAATGCGTCCGGCGTCAGCAAGTGCATAGCGATGAGGGCAGCGGCAGCAAGAGCGGTGTCGAATTTGCGGCGCATCAACAGGAAGAAGCACAAGCGCATAGACGCCATAGACGCGCACGCAACTATTGGCGTTGCGTCGGTCTCAAGCCATCGTGCAAGCGTTGAGGCTCGGAAAAGTTGGCGCGGGTCTCCTGATCTCGGGTCGGCCTCGCTCGTGCGATGAGTCTCGGAAGCGCCGGAGCGCCCTCACGCTTGGCGCATGCGCGTGGAAAAGAAAGCCCGGCGACGTGGACCAAGGCGCTGCATGCCGTAAGATTGCGCCGTCTCCGTCGCGAACCCGCAGGCGGCGAGTTGACTGCAGAGTATACCGGTGTCGAAAAGGCGCACTCGGTGGATCTCGGATCCACGCCTGTAGAGGTGATCAACCCGCCGGAAAGTTTCGATGCTCCTGACGAGCGTCTGGGAATCCTGATCTTCCCAAGTGTCCACCAATACAGCCCATTCCTCGCCGGAACTCCAAAACCGGCCGGCCAGCGACGGCTCGCCAAGCTCGATCACATCGAAGATCAGCATCCCGCCGGCCGGCAGGATGTCGGACACGCGTTGAAAGAAGCTCTGGACCAGACTATCGGCGTCTGCGCCTTCGGTGTGGTACGTCAAAGGCTCCCCCAAGGCAACAATGGCCTCGCAGTCGGGTATCTCTGCATCATAGATAGACGCGTTTACAAAGTGTGCCCTCGGGGCGGCTGCGCGCGCAATCGCCAGAAGTTCAGCGGAACTGTCTATCCCCGTCACTTCAAAGCCCGCCTCGACGAGGGCCGCGGTCAACGGTCCCGCACCGCAGCCCGCATCTACGACCTTGCGGATCTGAATCGTGGCAGATTTGAGCAATCGCACGATTTCGGGCGCGGCGCCCTGCGCAAGCCCGCCGAACGCTGCCGCCTGAATATATGCGAGATCCTGCTTGTAAAGCGACTCCATGAATTTAACGACAGTCTATCGCGCTGAACGGCCCGCCCCGTGTCGACAGCTCAAAGCCCTCCTTGACAACTTATTTTTTTGACTGAAATAATAGCGGACTCGGGAATACGAAATGACCGGCGTCACTTTCACAACCAGGGGAGCTCTCAGAAAGTCCGCACTCCGCCAGGCCAACGAGCGGCTCGCGCTCGACGCGATCCGTCAGAATCCAGCCATCTCCCGCTCGGATCTCGCAAGAATCACCGGGCTCTCGCCGAGTTCGGTGAGTTTCATTGTCAACCGCCTCCTGCGGGCCCGCCTTCTCCGTGAAGAGAAAGTGGAAAATCACTCGCAGGTGGGACGGCGGCCTACCGCGCTTTATCTCGTGCGCGAGGCCATGCTCGCCATCGGCGTCGAAATTTCCCAAAACGAATCGCGCATCGCCCTCGCCGACGTTCACGGTGAGATCCTGTGCCACAAGAGTGTCCCCTGGCACGTGAACCACGACATTCTCGGTCAGCGAATCCACGCTGCCCTTCGTTCCCTCGTCGAGGAAGCCGCGTCGCAAAAAGTGCTCGGCATCGGCGTCGCCCTCCCCGGAACAATCGACCGCAACACCGGCCGCGTCATCGCGGCCGAGAATCTGAACTGGCTGAACGTGGATCTGGACGGGTTGATCCATGGCCGCCTCACGCTGCCCTTCTACTACGAGAACAGCGCTAAGCTTTCCGCCCTTGCCGAAAGCTGGTTCACCGAGCCCGGTCAACGGGCACTTCGTGACTTCGTCTTCATCACGCCGACCAACGGCCTTGGCACCGGCATCATCACCAATGGGCACCTTCTTCAGGGTTCGTCGGCGATCGGCGGCGAGTTCGGCCACGTCATGCTCTATCCCGAAGGCCGAAAATGCTCGTGCGGAAACCAGGGTTGCTGGGAGCAATACGGCTGCGACGCAGCGTTGCTGCGTGTATACGCCGAGAACGGTGGCACGCAGGATGACGGCGCCGAGTTGAGTCCGGCCGA
>JAEHDI010001110.1 GCA_016880505.1 Bryobacterales bacterium
GCCATCATCGGGCAAATCACCGACCTGTCGATCAGGCACCGCGGGGAAAATATCATTCAGGGGCGGCTCGACGATCTCGCCGTCCTGAATGCCCTGATCCACCAGTCGCCGCCGGCCATTGGAGAAATGGCCCAGGCGGACAACGAGGTTCACTTTGTTTCAATCCCACTCGCGTTCGGCCGCACGCTCTACGCGCACGACGAGGCGTTCCCTGCGACACAGCGCGGGAATCTCCGGTTCCACATGACGGCCGGCGCCATCAGCTCGCTCTACGACGCCGCGCAGTGGGCGCTTGAGGCGGTAGAGCTCATCGAGGACACCCCGACACAATTCTTGAAGTACACGACCATGACGCGCGTCATCACGGCCACCGGCCGCCAGCGCATGCCGTTGCCCATCGGCAACGACATACTCGGTGCCCTGCTCTTCGATCCGAGCGACGAGACGGACAGCACGCTGTCCTACGCCTTCGGCAAGGTCAAGTTGATGAAGGACAACGTAGAACAGTACTTCGCCGAGTCGAATTGGGAGAGCTTGCGCGAGGCGTTGGAGCGCCGGCTTCCAGGGTTCCGGCTGGCGTGGGGGCACACTCACGCACTGGCCGCGACCGACACAAGCGTCGGCGAGGAAGTGCAGGTCACGGCGGACAGGCCGCCGCTGCAGTACGGGTTCCTAGACTTCGATCCACTGCGAGACGGTTCGTACAGCCTCGAGACGCGCGGAGCCGCGAGCCTTGATCTCGACTTGAACAGCGACGTATCCACGGGCACCGTCCGAGTGCTACCGCTCGAGCTCGTACCGGTCGGCGGCGGCGGCGCGGCGTAACACCGCCACACATGGCGCTACGCACCGAAGCAGACATCGCGGCCTTGCGGCCGCTAATCACGGAATATCCGGAGCGGCGGGTAGTCACTCCTTCCTACCCGCCGCTTCGCCGCAAGCGCGGCCTCAAGCCAGACGAGCAGGCCGCCCTGGGCGAGGGCGATCTCGGCGCCCTAACAGCCGACGGCCTCTCCGCAGTGCCATCCGTGCGACTCTGGACAATCAGTATCCACGGCGGTACGCTCGACGACACCTTTCAAGATTCCTCCCCCCCCTACTCCGGACCAGGGCTCATCGACTTCCTCGCGCTCCAAGAGCTGCACACCCCCGGCGCAACCCGCTACGAAACGTTCCAAATGTCATATAGCGAGGCCCCCGGCCCGCGTAATGCCCTCACTGCTACGCCCGCCGCTTTGCCAGGCACAGTATTTTACGACTCAACTTTCGCCGACGACGTCGGCGCAGGAGCAACAGACAAGGGACTCCCGATCTACCCGGACGCCACCAACCGCACCTACAAGCTAGATCTCGGGATCTACGTACCATACACACGATGGTATCTCAATTTCGCCTTTACCATACGCGCGGCGGCAATCCATCGGATTACAGGCTACTTCCGCATTGTAGAAAACGTCATCCCACTTGAATCCACCTGATGGGGATAATCACATGGCAACGCCCGCCGTGCCCGGCAACGTCCTTGCTGCAGCCGCCAACATTTTAGATGCCGCCAAACGCGGCTTCCTAGACGTCCTAGACCTACCCGACCTCATGCAGGCGATCACCTGCCAACAATGCTTTGTCTACGACTTCAAGGTCGATGGGGTCTCCCAACACATCGAATCCCCCGTGCCAATA
>JAEHDI010001111.1 GCA_016880505.1 Bryobacterales bacterium
AAGTGCTGAGTCCTTTGGATGCGGGCATGCCAGTCCGACATCGGTAGGAAGAGGAAGCTCGGATTCTCACCGCCCGTATACAGGCTGCGGATGGCGGCTATGGAATCCAATTGCCAGGACGGATGCAACCAGCACTGCTGGAAGAACTCCGGTCTCTTTTGCGGACGAAGGGGAAAGTACAACCACCGCAGATAATACGGTCGTAACAACTCCTTGAGGGCCCTCAAGGCGCCGTGATGGCCAGCTGGACTTGGGATACCGTGACCCTCCATACGGCCTTAATCCGATCGGACTGGCAGCAAACGAGAATGATCTCACACTAGAACCTTGCGCTGCGCAACCGCGCAGGCGCACGCTTGTGTCGTCTACCTGGGACGACGCATACTGTGTGCTGAGTTGAACGACGATAACGATCTCACTGGAGGCGAATAGAGTGGATGAAGTGCGGCGCCGGTTTCACCGATTCCTGGACTGGCTCCAGCCACGGGTTCCTGCGTCGATCAGGGAACGGGTTCGGAACGCTTACCTGCAGCGTTTCTATTACCGGATGTACCCGGAGAACGCCGTACACCGAGCTCCAGGTCTGGAGGGCAGGCCACCGGCCGAGTCTCAATCGATCGAATCCCCTTCCTGCTTTTCGACTTACCAGGCGTTGGTGAAGCAGATCGACCAGCAGTCTGACACCGCTTTTGAGGGCGTTTCGGATGAACAGGTGGCCGAGGTGTTGAGCTGGCTTCTGGTCCCCCTGGCGAGGAACGGTTTCTGCTCGCCGGCGCGCAAGAGCGCCCTCTTCCGTAAGGCCGAGAGGGCGGGGATTCACCTCCTGCCTGTGCATTATTACAGCCCAGTTCCGGACACTTCCCGCCTGGACGAGCGCGACTGGGAACATCGTTTCGATCGCAACGGGGGATGGAATCTCAACGCGGAGGGTCAAGTCGCACTCCTGTCTCAACTCGCGCCGTTCGCGGGAGAGTTGGAGGAGATTCGGCGATCGCCCAGCAGCGCATGCCCGTTCTCCTGGGACAATGGCACCTTCTGCGAGACCGACGCTGCTGTCTACTACTCGCTCATCAGGCACCTCCGACCCCGTCAAGTGCTGGAAGTCGGCGCCGGTAATTCAACGCTGATAGCAGCCGAGGCTTGCGTGAAGAATGGCCACACGGAACTGCAGGCTATCGACCCCTATCCTCTCGAAATCCTCAGGCAAAAAGTGCCGGGTCTGAATCGCCTGATTGAAGGGCCGGTCCAGCAGGTGCCCGTGGCGCGGTTCGGAGAATTATGTGAGAACGATATTTTGTTCATTGACGGCTCTCACGTTTGCCGGTTTGGCTCCGATCTGAACTACCTGGTATTCCGTGTCTTGCCAGCGCTCCAACCGGGAGTGATCATCCATTTCCACGACATATTTCTGCCGTGGGAGTTTCCGCGCGATTGGATCGTGGACAGGCAGTTGTTTTGGAACGAGCAGTACTTGTTGCTCGCCTTCCTGCTGTTTAACGATTCCTTCGAGGTCCTGCTTGGCACTCAATACCTGGGGCGAGAGATGCCTGGAGAACTGCTGCGGGTGTTTCCCTTCTTGCGGGTTCCGGGAGGCGCGAGTTTCTGGATCCGGCGTAAAGGGACGTAAGCCAGGGTTAATCCTGTGCCTCTCGCACATCTCATCGGGAGCAGATAGCGGCCGAATGAGTGTGTGAAGCCGAGGTCGTGCAACTCTCGTCGCCGCGCGCTGGCTGTCGATCACGGGAGCGGAGAGACGCTGGCCGTTTCATCGAGGTCAGCGACAGACGCGTCCGCGGTTCGCCACGAGCATATATGCTAGCCGGGATAGGAGAACCGGAGACCCATGTTCCGAAGCATTGCGGTCCGATCATTTGGTTCGCGCTCGGCGCACCTCCCCTCGTGGCCGGAGCGCCGTCCCCTGAGTCCCGCGCCACGATCTCACCGTCGCTGGTCCGGCTGGCGCCGGGCGACATCGGCCTCGGCTGCGGCAGTGAAGCAGGACAGTTCACGGATCCCCGCTTTGCGACGGTAGATTCCGGCGGCAAAATCTATGTGACCGACGTGAAGGGCGACCGGCCGCGTATCCAGGTGTTCGACCGCAACGGCAAGTTCCTGCACATTCCTCTTCCACTGGGGGAAAGACGGGATCAACCCCGGCGAGTTCAACGCGCCTCACGGCCTGATTATGGATTCCAACGACGACGTATTCGTCAATGGCTACAATGGTCCGACGCAGAAGTTCACCTTCGACGGCCGCTTCCTGCTCGCGTTTGCCTACGGCGACCCCCAGAC
>JAEHDI010001112.1 GCA_016880505.1 Bryobacterales bacterium
GGGAAATACAGGTGCCGCAACTTGCTGCCGGACTCGAAGACCACCAGGCCCAGCGGCAATGTCACGAATTCCAGATGTGGCAGCAGGCGCTCGTAGTCCACCGCGGGCAGGGCGGCAAGCAGCTGGTTTTGCCTGGGGTTATGTGATGCGGGCATTGCGGGCCGGCGCATTCCAACTTCAGGGCGCGGCTGCCGATGCGGTCGAACACCATACCGGAGGGAGTGGGCAGCCGCGTAGGTAGCATACTCCAACCGTACGCTAACGCACAGAGCGCCCTGGCCAGTCAGGCAGCCCATAAGCCAGGGACGCGATTACGTGCTGCCGGTTGCGGGTACGGAAACGCACCCGCCTGCGGGCGCGCTACCAGTTGGCGATCTCGCCGATGAATTTCATCAGCTCTTTTTCCACGACGTCCTTGCTGACGTTCGCCAGCGGGTAATCGCCGCGCTCGCCGCTCGAGGCGGACGAATTGGGGCGCGTATTGCGACCGTGCACCCCGATTCGCCTCGTGAACGGCGCCCCGTAGAGGGAAAACGTGGGAAACCAGTCGTAGGGGTGAATGGACTGGTTGGCGCCCGGGGGCACGATGTGGATCGAGATCTTCCCGCCCGGCTCCTCGGAAATGTTGAACGCGTGCCCGCGCCCCTTCATTTGGTTGCCGATGCTTTCGAAGACCGGCCGGATGATCTGCAGTTTCAGCTTCGCGAAGTCGCCGGGGAAGTCGACTGCGGCGGCGTTGCTCTGCAATTTTCCGGCCGCGCCGGTACCGTGCTTTCCGGTAAACAGGTCCAGCGTCCTTCCCGGCTTTAGATTCAGATCGTCGGCCATGATGGATGCTCCGTTGTGTTGTTTCGGTTGAACTTCGTCATCACCGTCTCAGGCCGCCGCGGCGATGGGCGCTTTTTCACGATTCGAATGCCCGCCGGGTGCGTGGTCGCGCACGTTCTTGACGACCTGGTAACACCGGCACGCGGCTGCTTCGAGACCTTGCCCGTCGAGGATGCTGATTTCGCCCCGGCGGTAACTGATCAGCTTTCGTTGCTGCAGGGCGCCGGCGGCCTTGGTAACGGCGACCCGCAGCACGCCCAGCATGCAGCCGAGAAGATCCTGCGTCAGACGAAACTCATCCGATTGCACGCGGTCGCGCGTCATCAGGAGCCAGCGGGCGAGGCGGGATTCAACCAGGTGAAAACGATTGCAGGCTGCAGTTTGCGTAATTTGAACCATCCGTTCGTGGATATAGCGGTGGACCTCTTTCTGCAGGGGCGCGCTCTGCCTGAATGTGCTGAGGAAGTGCGCGGACGTCATGCGCAAGGCCGTTCCGGTTCCCTGTACCAGGGCACGCACCGGCGAGTCATTTATCCCGAGCGCCACCGGAATCCCGAGCATGCCTTCACGGCCGACCAGGCCGATCTCCAGAGCCATGTGTCCCTCGACCAGCGTGAGCAAGGACACCAGCGAGTTGGTCGGGAAGTAGACATGCCGGATCGGATCCCCGGGACGATAGAGCACCTCGCCGAAGGTCAGCGTGACCGGTTCCAGGCGCGCGTGCAGGCGCCGGTAGTCCCGGTCGGGCAAGGCGGCAAGCAGGTTGTTGGCAATGGGCACGGGCGAAAGCTATCGCATGATTCTCCCGCCGTATGTGCGCTGGCGCACAGAGCACACTGGCCGCGATGCGGACAATCTCCACAACGACGGATGGCTCGCAGAGCCGGTCAATTGGAAATGTGATGTCCGAAGCACGCCCTTTGGGAACAGCACCCGCAACCGATGAGGTGATCGACAGGATTGCCGAAATCGAGTCGCAGCGGCAGGCAATGGAGAAGGATGCCGGCCTCGCGGCGTCCTGCAGCTCGGCGCTTCGCCATTTGCACGAGCTCCTTGACCGCGAGAAGCAAGCCCTGCAGCAGCACGGTCCGGACGCCGGGCATCCGGAGAACGTCGA
>JAEHDI010001113.1 GCA_016880505.1 Bryobacterales bacterium
CACATTGCCGAACCGGAGATGGCGACGTCCGACCTGGCCGTAGAGGCCGCGAGGGAAGCTCTTGCGCAGCGCGGAATCGAAGCTGCCGAACTCGACGCAATCATCGTCTGCACCGTTACTCCCGACATGTTCTTCCCGTCGACGGCTTGCCTGGTGCAGGATAGGATTGGAGCCAAGGGCGCCTGGGGATTCGATCTGATCGCCGCCTGCTCCGGTTTTCTGTTCGGTCTCACCACCGCCGCCCACCTCGTCGCTGCCGGCACCCACAAGAAGGTGCTGGTGGTCGGCGCCGACACGATGTCCCGAATCATCGACTACACGGACCGATCCACGTGCGTCCTGTTTGGCGATGGCGCCGGGGCGATGCTGGTAGAACCGGCGGACGGAGAGGATCTCGGCTTCGTCGATTTTCTGAACGAGGTGGACGGCTCCGGTGGCGATTTCCTGAAGATGCCGGCAGGCGGAAGCCGCCAGCCGGCCTCGGTGGAGACTGTCGAGAACCGCCTGCATTATGTGCATCAGGAAGGCCAGCAGGTCTTTAAGTACGCCGTTCGCAAGATGTACGAGTCATGCAGCGAACTGCTGGAGCGGAACAACATCAGCGCACGGGATATCCGCCTGATGATCCCGCACCAGGCAAACCGCCGGATTATCACCGCCACCGCCGATCGCCTCGGTTTGAGCGACGAACAGGTGATCATCAACATCCAGCGATTTGGAAATACCACCGCCGGAACCATCCCGCTGGCGACACGCGATGCGCTGGCCGAAGGCAGGCTCAAGAAGGGAGACCTGGTGCTGTTCGCGGCGGTCGGCGCGGGATATACCTCCGGTGTGGGACTGTGGCGGTGGGCGTACTAATTTTCTCCGCGGAGGGGGAATCCGATGCGTATCAGGCTGTTGCGCGTGCTGCTGGCGCTTTGCATTGTCGCGCCCGGATGTCTCGTGCGATCGCTCCAGCCGTTGTTCACACCGAGTGATCTGGCGGTAGAGCCGCGACTGCTGGGAACGTGGCGGGCAGACGGCGACGATGAAGCGTGGACCGTGATCGGCTCGGGCGAGAAAACCTACGAGGTGATTTGCAGGGATGGCAACAAGTCAACCTATCTGGAGGGGCGTCTGGGAAAGGTCGACGAGATCCTCTTTCTGGACATCACTCCGAAGGAATCGGATGACGCGTTCACGGTCCCGGCCCATGTGTTCGTACGGTTGGAGATCAGTGGCGACACGCTGCGGGCCGGCGTGCTCAAACCCGAATGGCTCGCCGATGGGTTACGCGAGAAGAGGGTGCAGATCGGGCACACGCTCGTCCGGATCGGCCAGGAGCCGAGCGTCGTTCTGACCGCACCCACCGAGGAAATCCGAGCCTTCTTGAAACGGGTCGTTCGGGAAGAAAACGCGTTCTCGATTGGCGAATACCACCGCGTGAAGTGATTTTGAGGCCGGGCTGCTGCTCCCGCGCGTCCCGGCTGCGGATCGGACGAGACTCAATCCGCGTCGTACAGCACGGCCGTATACTTCGAGCCTCGCAGGTTCTCTTCGATGGCCGGCCAGGCGCGCTGGTGGTCGTTTGTAGCGACCCACGTCTGCCGCTGTTCCTCGGTCTGAAAGCTGATCAGCAGGCGGTAGGGCAGAGGTGTTGGGCCGGCCAGGGCCTTCCGAAGTTTGAGGAGCTTCACGTCCACGAACCCGGGCTGCCTGCTGATGGCGGGACGGAACACGTTCCGGAAATTCTCGACGAGTTTCTTTTCCTTCGCGGGATCGACGTCGAGATCCACATGCAACTGGATGGGCGGCGCGGCGGCAGGCAGGGAGGACACCCCGGCGGCTGCCGCCAGCGCCTTCAGGCAGGTTCTGCGTCGCATGGCGAGATTCTACCCTACCGGGGCGGCGTAGACTTGCTCTGCCGCGGCGCGCCCATCCGCTTTCGGTTCATAGCCCTCGGCTCGGAGCGCCTCTTCGAGCGCATCGAGGAGCAGCAATACGTTCTCCCGCGTCGATGAGGCGCCCATAATGCCGACGCGGAACACCTTTCCCGCCAGTGGGCCGA
This sequence comes from Bryobacterales bacterium, assembly GCA_016880505.1. Lineage (GTDB taxonomy): Bacteria > Acidobacteriota > Terriglobia > Bryobacterales > Bryobacteraceae > JAEHDI01. The sequence continues at coordinate 2,051 of JAEHDI010001113.1, forward strand.
AGCCGCCGAGGATCTCGATGCCATGTTTCTCCATCAGCCGTTTCCGCACCTTGAGGTCCTCGACGCCGTCCGGCACCCTCGGCGTGTTGAGCACCCACAAGCGGTGGTCTTCCGCGACATACATCCGCAGCCCCATCGCCTCAACGCCGGC
>JAEHDI010001114.1 GCA_016880505.1 Bryobacterales bacterium
TCCACATTTACAGCGCGGGCGGACATGGCTTCGGGATGCGAAAGCAAGGGACGAGCAGCGACCACTGGATTGATGCCTTCTTTTACTGGCTCGAAGCGCATGGATTCACCAAGCGGGCAGGAAAAGTAGATCGCTGAGCGGTTCCTTTGAATCGCGTATTCCGACTCCACAACTTTATAGTGGCGAATGACTTCAGAATGCGCTCGGTACCGAGGTCATCAGCGAGGGTTCTTCCACGCCACGCCCAACAACGCGATGAACCGGACGCGCCATCAGCGTGCCTGTTATCAACACTGCCTCATGCGCGCCGGTTATCGCGGGCGTTAGCCAGACTCGACCAATATCAGAAGTATTTGTTTACCGGCCTGAGTCGCGGCCGAAGGCGGATGGTATATACTATGCGCATCCGGAACGCCAAAACGGAATCCTCGCTTAGATGAATGATGCAGACTTTCTTTCACGACCTGCGATACGCCCTCCGCATGCTCCGTAGAAGCCGCGGCTTCACGGCTGTCGCCGTTCTGACGCTCGCGCTCGGGATCGGCGCCAATACGGCGATCTTCAGCGTCGTGCATGCCGTCCTTTGGCGCTCTCTGCCCTATCGGGATCCCGATCGGCTCCTGATCATCTGGGGCCGGAAAACGCCAGAAGGCTTGCGCAACATCGAGACTTCTCCCCCCGACCTTTTAGACTGGCGGCAGCAGAACAGGGTGTTCACGCAAGTGGAAGCCTTTGGCGGCGGCGTCTTCATTCTCGGCGGCCTCGCCGCGCAACCTGGTGAGCCCGAGCGAGTCGCGGGTGAGCATGTCACCGGTGGCTTCTTCGGCGCGCTGGGGGCTGAGGCGGCGCTCGGCCGCACCTTCCTTCCCGAGGAAGATCAGAAGCGCGTGGTGGTGTTGAGCCACCGGCTGTGGCAACGCCGCTTTTACGGCGATCCCAAGCTGCTCGGACAGTCCGTCATTCTCAACGGCTCGAATTACACGGTGATCGGAATCATGCCGCCGGAGTTCCGCTTCTACCGCCGCGACGTCGAACTGTGGATTCCCCTTGCGCTCGCCGGGCAGCCCTACAGCGTGCGCCACAATCGCTTTCTCTCCGTATTCGCGCGCCTCAAGCCGGGTGTCTCGCTGGAGCAGGCGCGCGCGGAAATGGAGGTCATCACCAGTCGGCTCGAGCAGCAGTACCCGGACACCAACGCCGGCTTCCACGCGACGCTCGTGCCCCTGAAGAAGCAATACTTCGGTGAGATCCGCCCCGCCCTGCTGGTCTTGCTGGGAGCCGTCGGGTTCGTGCTCCTGATCGCTTGCGCCAACATGGCCAACCTGCTGTTGGCGCGTGCCGCGGCACGCCAAAAAGAGATCGCGGTTCGCATGGCCCTCGGCGCCGGGCGCCGGCGCCTGGTCCGGCAGTTGCTGACGGAGACCTGCCTGCTCGCGTGTCTGGGCGGCGCCGCCGGGCTACTGCTCGGGTTCTGGAGCACCGGCTTCCTCATCTCCCTCATTCCCCAGCGGGTGCAAATGCCAATTCCGGCTCAGATCGGGTCGCCGGCCAGCCTGGATCCGGCCGTACTTGGATTCACGCTTGCCGTGTCCCTGTTAACCGGGCTGCTCTTTGGACTAGCGCCGGCGCTCCGTTCTTCAAAATGCGATCTACACGCGACGCTCAAAGAAGCTGCCTCTTCCGGTCCTCGCGGGGCCGTCTCCCGAATCTTCATCGTCTCGGAGGTGGCCTTGTCTCTGGTGCTGCTGATCGGCGCAGGACTAATGATCCGGAGCTTTCTCCGTCTCCAGGGCGTTGATCCAGGATTCAGGCCGGAAAAGCTTCTGACCATGCGGATCATGTTTCCTATTATTCCCGAGCGCGGCACCTGGAACTGGACGGCAGTGGGAGCTTTCTACGAGCAGGCGCTCGAGCGCGTGCGAGCCCTGCCAGGTGTGCGGTCCGCCGCCCTGACCAAGGCGCTTCCGTTCACGGGGTCGTATCTCGAGCCGCTTACAATAGAGGGCCGGCCCGCGCCTGCCGCCGGCCGCGAACCGACCGTCGATTTCCGCATGATCAGCCCGGACTACTTGCGAACCATGGGTATTCCGGCTCGCAAGGGCCGGGACTTCACGACCCGAGACCGCCGCGACGCCCCTCTCGTCGCGATCATCAACGAGGCCCTCGCCCGGCGTCACTTCCCCAATGAAGATCCCCTGGGGAAGCGCCTCCGCCGGGGAAGCGCGAAGCTGACGATCGTCGGTGTAGTCGGGGACGTGAGACACGGAGGGCTCGAAGCCGAGCCCGAGCCGGAAATGTACGTGCCCTTGCTCCAAGAGCCGGACCCGGTCTTGAGCCTTGTGGTGCGGTCCGATCTGGAGCCAGGTCCACTGGCGACCGCGATCAAGCGCGAGCTTTGGACCATCGAGAAAGAGGTGGTGGTGTACGACATCAGCGCCATGGAACAGATCATTTCCGACTCGGTGTGGCAGCCTCGCTTGAATACCCTGCTGCTGGGAAGTTTTGCGATTCTCGCCGTGCTGCTGGCGGGCGTCGGCATCTACGGTGTGGTTTCCGATTCCGTTGCTCAGCGCACGCGCGAGATCGGCATCCGCGTGGCGCTGGGCGCCGAGCCGCGGGATGTGCTTGCCATGGTAATCCGGCAGGGCCTGGGAATGGTCGCCGCCGGCACCGCTCTCGGAATTCTGGCAGCCTTCTGGCTCACCCGACTCCTGTCGAACCTGCTCTACGGCGTGACCGCCACTGACCCCGCGACGTTCGCCGGCATGTCGGCCCTGCTCGTTGCCGTGGCGGTCGCGGCGTGCTACATCCCCGCCCGGCGGGCCACGAAGGTGGATCCGATGGTGGCGCTGCGATACGAATAGCTGATAGCGGCAACCGCAAGCGTGCCTCGCAGCCGGGGCCTGGTCTCCGGTTCTCCAGTGCCAGGCTGGGGCTGTGAGCCTCGGCGGTTTGGCGGCTTAGCACCAGCTCGATTCCTGAGTATCAGTGCTAAGAGGCTTTTGATTTCAGCTCGCTGAATGATTTTGCTGGACAAAACGTGCCGTTTCGGCTACTGTAGGGTGGATGAGAGCATCCGGCCGATCCGAGCGGAGCAAGCAATCTGAAATCATCGAGTTTGTTCCCAAACGAGAGTTCGACCAGGCGCAGCAGGAGATCGAGAGACTGCGCAAAGAGAATGAGCGGTTGAAGCAGGAAAGTGAGCGTCTGCGCCGGGAACTGGAAGCAGCATTACGAGCCAGCAAGCGTCAGGCGGCGCCGCATTCCCGCGGCGAGCCAAAATCCAACCCGAAGCGACCGGGCCGCAAGCCGGGTCCCGGCTACGGTCGACAAGCATGCCGCAGGATTCCGGCCCGAGTCGATGAACAGATTGCCGTCCCGCTGCTGGAGCGCTGCCCGCACTGCGGCGGCGGCGTGCAGCCGGAGAACTGCGAAGTGCAGTATCAGGAAGATATCCTACGGCGGACGGTGGTGCGCCGCTTCGACATTGCCATGGGCCGCTGCCGGGCTTGTGGGCGCCACGTGCAGGGCCGGCATCCGTTGCAGACCTCCGATGCGGTGGGAGTGGGCGCAGTGCAACTGGGACCGGAGGCGTTGACACTGGCGGCGATCCTCAACAAGCAGATGGGGCTGTCGCTGGGACACACGCGGCAGGTGTTGGCCTATGGGTTCGGATTGGAAGTGAGTCGCGGGGGACTGTACCGGGCGCTGGCGCGCCCGGCCCGCCAGGCCGAACCGACCTATACCGGACTGATGGAAGCGGCGCGGCAGAGTCCGGTGAACAGGGTGGATGAAACCGGCTGGAAAGTGGGTGGGCAGCTCCAGTGGCTGCATGTGGCGGTGAGCGCGCAGGTGACGGTGTACGCCATTCTGCCGGGACGAGGATACGAGCAGTCGGCGGTGATTCTGGGGCCAGGCTACGACGGGTTTCTGGTGCATGACGGCTGGGCGGCATACTACCGATTCCGATTGGCCTTCCATCAAAGTTGTTTGAGCCATCTGCTCACGCGGTGCCAGGAGATGGCGCGGATCACTTCTCCAGCGGCGGCCGCGTTTCCTGTGGCGGTGCAGCGTCTGCTCCAGACCAGCTTGGAGTTGCGGGATCGGTATGACGAGGGCGAGATCTCCGAGCACGGCATGCGCAGCGCCACCGGGCGAGTGGAGGCCAAACTAGATCGGCTGCTGGGAATCGACTACCGGAATCCGGCGAACCGGCGGCTGGCGCGTCATCTGGAACATGAACGACCGTGGCTGTTCAGCTTCCTGTACTGTCCCGGCCTGGACGCTACCAACCATGCCGCGGAACGAGCCATCCGGGGCATGGTGATCGCGCGCAAAGTGTGGGGCGGCAATCGGACCTGGGAAGGAGCGCACACGCAACAGATCCTGGTGAGCGTGCTCCGCACTTGCTGGCAACAGGGCAAGGACGCTTTTACGCGCATGGTATCGTTGCTGCGCGCACCGCAAGCCGTGCTCCTCGACCTTGTACCCGGCCCGGATTGAGCCGCGCCCGGCCACCACATCCATCGCCATGCCCGCATCACTGACCTTTTGCGGACGCACCTTCGGCAGCGACGAACTGGAGTTGATGCGCCAGATCGCGGCAGAGTTTTCTGCCCTGGGAGTAACGGAGATCGCGCGCACTGTCTGTGAGCTGTTGGAGTGGAAGCGGCCCAGCGGAGGGTTGAAGAATCACGAGTGCCGACGACTACTGGAGCGTCTCGCCGCCGAGGGAGCCCTGGCGCTTCCCGAACTGCGGAAGTTAGGAGGAAGAGGTCCGCGTCGAGTGGACATCTCCCAGCAACGCCGGGAGCCGGAGTCAGTCGAATGCGCGGCCTGGGAATGCGAGCCGCTGGAGTTAGCCTTGGTGGAAGGTCGGGCGGAGAGCCGCTTATGGCGCGAGCATTTGGAACGCTATCACTATTTAGGATGCCACGTGTCGTTCGGCGCGCACTTGCGCTACTGGGTACGAAATCGGGATCGGGAACTGGCCTGCCTACTGTGGACCTCGCCGGCCTGGAAGATGAAGGCCCGAGACGCCTGGATTGGATGGAGTGACGAGCAGCGGCAACGCAACCTGCAATCGTTCGTCAATAATGGCCGGTTTCTGATCCTGCCCTGGGTGCGAGTCAAAGGCCTGGCCAGCAAGATCCTGGCGTTGAGCGCCCGGCACCTGAGACACGACTGGCAAACCCGATATGGCCAGCGACCCCTGCTGCTGGAAACGCTGGTCGACGCGACTCGCTTTCGAGGAACTTGCTACAGGGCCGCTAACTGGATCCATGTTGGGCAGACCGCCGGGCGCGGTCGCATGGATCGGGAACACCAAAAGCACGGCCAAGCTATCAAAGACATCTACATCTATCCGCTGGTCCGCGACGCCCGCCAACGGCTATGCGGCGATTTCACCCGGTAAACAAATACTATCAGAAATGGGTTGGTCGTGAGTTTGCTCCGTGGTGTCTCTGAATGACGGAGCTGCGTGACAGGTTCATGAAAATCGCACCGGAGGAGAGGGCATGGACAACGTAAGGCTTCTGAAGAATCTGTACGAAGCGTTTGGTCGCGGAGATATCCCGACCGTTCTTGGGGCGATGAGCTCGGACATCAGGTGGTATGAGGCCGAGAGCAATCCCTACATGCCCAGCGGCGAGGCCTGGGTGGGACCGGGCGCTGTCCTCAACAATCTGTTCATGAAACTGGGCGCAGAGTGGGACGGTTTCGCCGTCCATCCGAAGTCATTCCATGGAGCCGGCGACAGCGTCATCGTCGAAGCTCGCTACAGCGGGACGTACAAGGCGACGGGCAAGAGCATCGACGCGCAGGTCTGTCACGTCTGGGACGTCAAAGACGGTAAGTTGACCAGGTTCCAGCAGTACGTCGACACGGCGAAGATCCAGGATGCCATGGGCACGAGATAGAGGGGGTCGGATCCACCGATCCCAGTGGGCAGGGCCGGTGCAGGTTCGGTCGGGGACCTGGGCCCGACGCAGGTCTGCTCGACGACGTGCGTCAGCTTGAGATACGTCGGCGCTCCACCAGGTGCTGTAGCAGCGTATTACGGCTGGATCAGCACTGTGCTCAAGACCGCTGCTTCGACGAAACTGGCTAACCTCCGCTTGCAGCCGACGGCGGCCGGCGCGATCATGAGCCGCCGCAGCTGAAGCGGCACGTTAGGCCCACGAAGGGCTGCAGCGAATTGTCCCGGATCACGCGATTCGGAAACAATCCACTTGGAAGTCTAACGCCCATCCCGTCTTCTTGAAGAGCGGCACCGGTCCCGCCAATCCTCAATGCCGCCAATACGGCCGTGTGATGCCTACGGGCTGACGTGAGCTTAGCGGGAGATCCTCTTCTTATTCCCGTCCATCTGGGTTCATTCGCCGCCTCACCCCTTCGCAGCCTTCGCGCGCTTTGCGGGAAACCCTTTTATCCGCTTCCATCCGCGTTCATCCGACCCCCAAAACTCTCCAACCCCCTCCCGTACTCCATCAAATCCACCGCCGGCGCGCTCCCGCACTCCCGCAGCCGCTCGATCAGCCGGATCATGAAGAAGATCAGCGCCTCCCCGGGCGTGCTCAGCCGCACCGTCCGCCGGCCGCCCCGTTCCGCCATCGTTTCAAACGCCCCCTCCTTCAGCACACACCCGAAATCCATCGCCCCGTCGCCTTTCAACTGCCCCAGCGCCGCCGGGAGCATCCTGCA
>JAEHDI010001115.1 GCA_016880505.1 Bryobacterales bacterium
ATCGACTTGGAGCGCGTGGTTGGCGCGCCCGTACTGAATCAGGAGGTGCTGCCGTGAAGAACGTGACGCTGATATTGGTGCTGGCGACCTTGCTAGCGGGCTGCCGGAAGGGGCAACCCGGCGCAGACGCACAACACTCGACCGGACAAGACCTGGAAACGGTCTCGGTCAGCGGCTGGACGGACAAGACCGAGTTGTTTATGGAGTACCAGCCGCTCGTGCCAACGTCGAAGCGGCGGTTTGCGATCCACTTCACGGATCTCTCCAACTTCAAACCCCTCACCAATGGAATCGTGACAGTGGCGCTGAAACAGAACGGTGTCGCGGTGGAGACCTTTTCGACGCCCGCGCCATCGAGACCGGGCATCTTCGGTGTTGACGTACAGCCGAAGCAGGCGGGCAGGTATTCGATGAGCGTCACCTTGAACGCACCGTCCCTGCGGGACACGCACGAGGTCGGCGAGGTCTTAGTCTACGCTTCCGCAAAAGAGATCCCGACGGCAAACGAAAAGCCCGCCGAAGAGCAGATCGCGTTCTTGAAGGAACAGCAGTGGACGCTTGACTTCGCCACTGCTTTGGCTGGAAAGCGGAGCATGCGGGAAAGCATTGTCGTTTCAGGTGACGTGCGGCCGAGAAGCGGTGGAGAAGTGGATGTTGCCTCACCCATTGCAGGGCGCGTTTCACCCTTGACGCGGCTCCCGGTCATTGGAGCCGTCATCGAGCAGGGGCAGAGACTGACTTCTATCCTCCCGTTGACACCCGCACCCGGGGACCGGCCGTCTCTCGAATTGGCAACCTCCGAGGCGCGCACGGAGCTAGATCTCGCTCGTCGCGACCTGGCGAGAGCGGAGCGGTTGCTGGCCGCCGGAGCGATCCCCGCAAGGCGCGTGGACGAAACGCGTGCGGCGGAAGCGACCGCGGCGGCGCGCCTCACCAGCGCGGAGCGGCGACTTCAGCAGTTTGAGGCATCTCGCCAAGCCGACGGTTCAGGCGGAGGTGAATCCGCTTTCTCAGTGCGCGCTCCAATCGCGGGAGTCATCGCAGAGGTCAGTGTCACTCCGGGGTCGAACGTGAGTCAGGGCGATCGGCTATCCCGGATCGTAGCGGTCGATCGAGTGTACGTCGCGGCGAATGTTCCCGAAGCCGAGATTCCCGGCATCTTGCGGTTGAGCGGCGCTGAGATCGAGGTGGCGGGGACTGCCGCGAGGCTTCCGGCCGGACGAATGGTGGCGAAAAGCAGCGTCATCGATTCCCAGGCCCGCACACTCAGCGTGTTGTACGAGGTCGCAAACCCGGCGCGCACGCTCGCGATCAATCAAGCCGTCTCCGTTCGATTGTTCCTGGCCGGTTCGCTCGAAGCCGTAACCGTGCCCGATTCGGCAGTGATTGACGATGGAGGAAGACCGGTCGTATTTGTGCAGAAAGAGGGCGAAGCGTTCGCGCGGAGGCCGGTAAAACTCGGGATTCGCGAGGGCGGTCTCGTGCAAGTGACGGAAGGCTTGCAGCCCGGCGAGCGAGTGGTGACCAAGGGAGCATACCTCATCCGCCTGGCCGCACTGTCGTCGCAGATCCCGGCCCACGGCCACGTGCATTAAGGAGACGCTACCCATGATCGACGCGTTGATTCGCTGGTCTATCAACAACCGGGTGCTGGTGGTCGTCATGGCCGTCGCACTGCTGGCTTGGGGCGGCTATCTGGTCACCACAATGCCGGTGGACGTCCTGCCTGACCTGACTGCGCCGACGGTGACAATCTTGGCCGAGGCCGGCGGGATGGCGCCTACGGAATTGGAGTCCCTCGTCACATTTCCTATTGAAGCCTCGCTGAACGGCGCGAGCGGCGTGCGCCGAGTACGGTCCGCGACAGCGGTTGGCGTTGCGATCATCTGGACTGAATTCGAGTGGGGCGAGGACATCTACCGCGCACGCCAGACCGTTACTGAAAAGCTGAACCTCGTTCGCGGTTCACTCCCGCCGGAGGTGCGGGTGGCTCTGGCGCCTATCTCGTCCATAATGGGCGAGATTCTCTTCGTCACTCTGGAGTCCGACCGGCACTCCCTGCTCGAACTCCGGACTACGGCCGATACGGTCATCCGGCGCCGCCTGCTGGCCGTTTCCGGCGTCTCTCAGGTGACGCCGACGGGCGGCGCACAGAAGCAGTATCAGGTGTTAGTCTCGCCCGCGAAACTCAAAAGCTACGATCTCACCGTCGGGCAGGTCGAAGAGGCATTGCGACAGGCGAACCGGAATACTTCTGCTGGTTTCCGCGTCGCGGGTGGACAGGAATACCTCATTCAGGGCATCGGCAGGGTGTCGCGGACAGAGGATATCGCCGATACGGTTGTCGCATCGCGAGGCACCACCCCAGTCCTGGTCCGCGACATCGCGGAGGTGCGGATCGGAGAAGCGTTGAAGCGCGGCGAAGGCTCGCACGACGCCGACCCCGCCGTCGTAATCGGCATCCAGAAGCAGCCTGGCACGAACACGCTGGAACTGACACGTGAGCTGGACCGCGTACTCGACGAGATCCAGACGACGCTTCCGGCCGGGATGAAAATCGACAAGAACGTCTTCCGGCAGGCGGACTTCATCGAGATCGCCGTCCGCAACCTGCTCCATGCGCTTCGGGACGGCGGCGTGTTGGTGATCATCGTCGTAGTTCTGTTCCTGGCAAACTTGAGAGCCAGCGTTATCACCCTGCTTGCGATTCCGCTTTCTCTCGTCGTCGCGCTTTGGAGCATGAAATCAGCCGGGCTAACGATCAACACCATGAGTCTCGGCGGCTTGGCGATCGCGATCGGCTCACTGGTGGACGACGCCATCATCGACGTGGAGAACGTATTTCGACGGCTTCGACTGAACAGCAAGAAGCCCGAGGATCAGCGGTTGACGGCCAAGGAGGTCGTATATCGGGCGAGCATTGAGATCCGTGGCTCGGTGGTGTTCGCTACGATCATTGTCATCCTTGTGTTTCTTCCGCTGTTTTTCCTGGAAAGTGTGGAGGGACGGCTACTAAAACCGCTCGGCTTCGCGTTCGTCGTGTCTTTGGCCGCGTCGCTCGCAGTGGCGCTCACAGTGACTCCGGCGTTGTGCTCTCTGCTGCTGCCAAAAGCGAAGTCGGTTTTGCGAGGTCATGAACCTCGTCTGGTCACATGGTTCAAGCGGATGTACCAACCATCGTTGCGCTGGGCGCTCGATCACGTATACGCGGTACTCAGCGCGTCCGTTCTCCTTCTCGCCCTTGCGACAGCGAGCGCGTTCTGGATGGGTCGAGCTTTTCTTCCTGAGTTCAACGAAGGCACGTTGACAATCAGCGCGGTAACGCTGCCGGGCACCAGCCTTGCCGAGTCCGACCAACTTGGCCGGAGCCTCGAACGCATTCTACTGGGTGTCCCGGAGGTGGTCTCCACCGCGCGGCGCACCGGCAGAACGGAACTGGATGAGCATGTTCAGGGTGTGGAATCCGCCGAACTCGACGTCAATCTTCGGATGCGCAACCGACCCAAACACGAAGTTATGGAGGACATCCGGCAAAGGGTAACTTTGCTTCCGGGCATGAACGTCACGGTGGGGCAGCCCATTTCGCATCGTATCGATCACATGCTTTCCGGCTCGCGGGCAAATGTCGCTGTGAAGGTATTCGGGGACGACCTACTGACCTTGCGTTCTCTGGCGAAGCAGGTGCACGCGGCGATGCGGGGCGTCGAGGGTGTGGTGGACCTCTCGATCGAGCAGCAGACGGAAATCCCGACCGTGCGGGTGCGATTTGATCGGGCGGCGCTCGCGCGCTACGGTCTTGGCGCGGGAGCCGCGGCCGAAGCTTTAGAAACAGCCTCGCTCGGACGGGACATTGGGCAGATTCTCGAAGGCCAGGTCTCGTTTCCCCTTGTGGTCCGCTATGCCGTTCAAGATGCGTCGGACCTCAACGCGATCCGTGCGACGATGATCGACACGCCTTCAGGGGCGCGCGTCCCGCTCTTGGCGGTGGCCGAGATCCGGGAAGATCGCGGGCCGAACTTCATCAGCCGTGAGAACGTGCAGCGAAAGATCGTGGTGCAGTGTAACGTGGCCGGTCGGGACTTGCGCGGTGTCGTCGATGACATTCAGAAACGTACCCAGACGGCGGTGAAGCTGCCGCGCGGCTACCACATCGATTACGGTGGGCAGTTCGAAAGCGAAGCTCGAGCGTCACAGCGGATTCTATGGCTTGGCCTTGGAGTCATCGCCGGAATCTTCGTCATCTTGCTAACCGCGTTCGGTTCCTCGCGCGACGCGCTGATCATCATGCTCAATCTGCCACTGGCGTTGATCGGCGGGACGATCGGCGTCTTCGTCTCAGGCGGTATCCTGTCGGTCGCTTCGCTGATCGGCTTCATTACCCTGTTCGGCATCGCGACGCGAAACGGGATCATGCTGATTTCGCACGTAAAGCACCTGGTCGCGGTCGAAGGTGTTACGGACTGGAGACAAGCTGTTATACTCGGCGCCTCCGAACGCCTGGCTCCAATCTTCATGACGGCAATGGCAACGGGCCTTGCATTGGTCCCGATCGCGCTCGGTCTTGGAAAACCCGGCAGCGAGATCCAGGCCCCGATGGCCATCGTCATCTTCTTTGGCCTCTTCACCTCGACGCTGTTGAACATGATCGTCGTGCCGTCAGCGTATTTCCGTTTTGCCCGACCCACCCCGGGCGACGGCCGTGGCGATCTCGCACGGAGGTCCGGCGACACTGCAATGTGAATGGCTAGGGCGGCGGTGGCCGGCGCGACCGCAATCCTCGAACGGCACTATCGTTTCTTCAACGAGAGTGACATCCCGCGATCGTGCATGTGAATGAAAACGGTGTCCAGGGACGGGTTTGTTGTCACCGCCTCCACAAATTCCGGCCGCGCGGTGGGGTATCGCATGTTGTGCGCCACGATCATCCCGCCAGGGCGCACGAGTGGCAGAACCTGCTCCAGATACTGCCGGTAACCTTCCTTCTCCGCGTCGATGAACACCAAATCCACCGGACCCTTCACCTTCGCCAGCTCCTTGTGAGCGTCACCTTCAATCAGCGTCACAACCGTCTCGACTCCTGCCTTCTTGAAGTTTTCGCGCGCAATCGCCGCCCGTTCCGCATCCAGTTCGAAGGTCATCAGCCTCCCGCCGGTCTTGCGCAGCCCATTTGCGAACCATAGCCCGGAATAGCCGGTGGAAGTCCCGAATTCCAGCACCGTCTTCGCTCCGGAGAACTCCGCCAGCATCCGCAGGACCCGCGCATCGCTCAAGGTTACGTTGGCATACCGTGGCGCCTCCTCCGCTACTTCCATGATCTTCCTCTCGGCTTCGGATTCGGGCAACGGAAGTCGTGCTAACGCCTCGCCGGCGAAGTCCGATCGATGAGCCGCAATGAGGAGCCACCGGCCGTCGGCTCTCTGCCAGGTCCGCATGAACCGCTGGCGCACCATCTCGGGAGCTCGATTTTCTCTCTGCCGTTCGACCCGCTCCACCCCGGACACGATGCCGGTATCACCGATGACGCGATAGAGGGTTCCTTCCTCCGGCTTAACGCCCCACGATTTGAAGGGTGC
>JAEHDI010001116.1 GCA_016880505.1 Bryobacterales bacterium
GCTAAGTGCCAAAAGCGGACATCGCGCCCGCTTCATTCGATCAGCTCGTCGGCGCGTGCGAGCGGCTCGCGCGGCACGGTGAGGCCAAGCGCCTTCGCGGTCTTTCGGTTGATCAGCGGTTCGAATTTGGCGACGCTAAACTTTCGTTCGTCATCGCTCGTATCCGCATCGGCTTCAATGCGACCAATGCCAATATAGCCGCGACGATATTGAGTACCGATGCCGCCACGAATACAGCCGTCCAGCTTCCGGTCGCCATGGTCAGCACGTTGGCGAATGGGACCAAGAGAGCGGCTACCCCCTTGGCCGTGTAGAGCATGCCGTAATTCGCGGTCGCGAATTTTCTGCCATAGATGTCAGTACAGGTTGCTGGGAACAGCGCAAAGATCTCGCCCCAGGCGAAGTACACCAGTCCCGACAATAGCACGAACAATGCTGGACTGTTCGCGAACAAGAGCAGCGCGTAGATGCCGATGCCTTCCAAAAAGAAGGCGATGAACATCGTGTGCTCACGGCCAATCTGGTCGGACACCCAGCCGACAAATGGCCGCGACAAGCCATTGAGAACGAGACCAAATGACAATGCAAAACTGAGTGCCGGCATGGTCAGTCCAATAATCGATACCGGGACATTGTCGATTGCGAAGTCCCTGGCGACGGGAGCGAGTTGGGCCGTCGCCATCAGACCGCTGGTTCCAACCATCACGAACATCGCGTACATCAGCCAGAATGCCGGTGAGCTCAGTACATCCGAAGGCGCATAATCACGTTTGGCTTGCTGTACTGGCAGAAGAACCGGAATTGCAACCTCGGCCTGCCGCGGCGCGCGCAACAGCAGCGCGATAACCATGACCACGACACCTTGTCCAAGTCCGAACCACAGGAAGGCAGCCTCATAGCCACTTGATTGGATTACGTTGGCGATGGGTACAACTGTCAGGGCCGAGCCGGCGCCAAAGCCGGCGGCCGTCAGTCCGGCGGCAAGGCCGCGCCGGTCTGGGAACCACTTGAGTGCGTTACCGACAGTCGCGCCGAAGATCGGGCCCGCGCCCAAGCCGGCGATTACCGCGGCGATGTAGAGCAGGGTCAAGGAGTCGGCGACGGAATTTATAACCCAGGCGGTCGCGATGAGCGCTCCGCTGCCGCAGACCATGACCCTTGGGCCGAAACGATCGATCAAGTAGCCCGCGAAAGGCACCACCCACGATTCCGTCACGATGTAAATCGTGAAGGCCACCTGAATTGCCGCCCTGCCCCAGTGGTACTTCTGGTCGATCGGATTGATGAACAGCGTCCAACCGTATTGCAGGTTGGCGATCGTCACCATGCAGATGATGCCGAGGACGAGTTGGCGCCACCGTGTCCATTCGGACACTACTGCGCGAACCTCCAACCTTCGCGACGTTGCGGTGATCTCTCAATCCCCAGTAATGTTGTCATTATCGCATGTAGCACGCACGCTAATATGATCCCACCGATGCTCCGAGCCTCTTTCGCCAACAACTTTTGCAACAATATGCACCTCCAGCAAATGTTCAAAGGCGAATGTGACGCTTTTCTAATTGCAATGTCTGCTCTGCCCCCAAAAGCGGACATGTGCAGTGCACGGGCTCATGTCCGCTAATAGCGGACATCGCGCCTACTCGATGACCTCAGTGGCTGTGGCAAGCAGTGATTGCGGAATGGTCAGGCCGAGCGTCTTTGCGGTCTTGAGGTTGATCACCAGTTCGTACTTGGTTGGCGCCTGCACGGGAAGGTCAGCGGCCTTCTCACCCTTGAGAATACGATCAACGTACACGGTCGCCCGTCGATACTGATCGACAGTATCAGGGCCAAAAGACATCAGGCCGCCAGCAGCTGGGTACATACGGTTCCAGTAAGCCGCAGGCAGCCGGTGTTTTTCTACGAGAGAGAGGATGACTGCGCGATGCACGATCACTGGCCCGCCCGCCGTCACGATCAGCCCGCCATTTGGTGAACGGGCAAATTCAGCGATGCCACGCTCGATCGCGCCGGGATCGTGCACGCTGATCGGAGTCAACTCAACTCCAAAGGATGGCGCCACGGATTGGATGGCGCCCCACTGGCCGGTGCCGGCGGGGTCGGTGCTATCCCGAAGGACCGCCACTCGCGTCACCCCCGGCGCGATTTGTTTGAGAAATTCCAGCCATTTCCCGCCGATACCGTATTCGGAAAAAGAGAACCCGGTGACGTTGCCGCCTGGCCGCGCCAAGCTCGCAACGAAGCCAGCGCCCACCGGGTCCGCGACCAAGACGAACACGATCGGTATGGTTTGGGTTTCTTGTTGCAGCAGCGACCCCGCATATACGCCAGTGGCCAGGATAACGTCCGGCGCAAGAACGACCAAATCCGAGGCGTATTTGCGAGCTTCCGCAGCGCTTTTAGGCCAGCGAATGTCGATCTGTGCGTTGCGACCATCGGTCCAGCCCAATTGTTGCAGCCCACCTAGGAATGCCGCGATGCGGGCCTGCCCTTCTGGATCGTCCGCACCCGTGGACATGAGCACCCCGATGCGTCGTAGGCGCTCGCCTTGTTGTGCACGCACGGCGAGCGGCCACGCTGCC
>JAEHDI010001117.1 GCA_016880505.1 Bryobacterales bacterium
CTGGACACCCAGCATCCCAAACAGTTCGCCCGACACGAGGCGCACAGTAATCCGCTCCGGCACTTCCCCTCCGGTGAGAACCATCGTGTCGCGCTCTACCGCCGCCAGTCCCTGGAACGATCTGCTTTGGCTCTTCCAGTCGAGGAAGTTCGGCAGCGGCACGGGAGCCTCTCCGCCGTCCCGAGACCGCTCGCCGATCAAGACCAGCCGTTCAGGATCGCCATAGGCTAGCGGCCGGAGTATGATCCCGTTCAGCAAGCTGAAGATTGTGGTCAGGCTGGCAATCCCCAACGAAAGCGTAAGTGCCGCCGCCACCGTGGTTCCAGGGCTCCTTCGCAACATGCGGGCGCCGAATCGAAGATCGTGCATGAGGCCGCTCACGGACGTATCCTCCGAAACTCGATTACAGATACGCAGATCTGTAACTGGCAGTTCCCGGCTCTTTCTTGAGATACGCCGAGTCAGTTAGGCCGCGGCCGGTATAATGCCTTCATGACCGGCCAGTTGTTTTGCGGGACTTCTGGCTTCGCCTTCCCTTCCTGGAAGCCTGATTTCTATCCCGAGAAGCTTCCAGCCAAGAAGTTCCTCAGCCACTACGCCTCGCGCCTGAACGCCGTCGAGATCAACTACACTTTCCGCCGGCTGCCTGCCGCGACGACGCTCGAGAACTGGGTAGCCGAAACGCCCGCCTCGTTTCAGTTCGTCCTGAAAGCCCACCAGCGCATCACTCATTTCGACCGGCTCGCCGTTTCGGAGTTCTCACACCTGTTCTTCAAAGCCATCGATCCGCTGCGCGTACAGAAGCGTCTCGGCCCGATTCTGTTTCAGCTTCCGCCGAACCTCGCCGCCGATCCCGATCTCCTGAAGCGCTTCCTCGACGCAGCACCCGATGATCTGCGCCTCGCATTCGAGTTCCGGAACAAGTCATGGTTCTCCGACCCCGTGTACCGCATCCTAAGTGACCGCCGCGCCGCGCTGTGCCTCGCCGAGTCCGAGAAGCTCACGACACCCCCGGTCATCACGTCGGACTTTGTATACTTCCGCCTTCGGAAACCTGACTACACGCCCGGCGAACGCCGCGAGATCGCCGCAAAGGCCGCCGAGCTGAGGCGTGATGGCAAAGACGTCTTTCTGTTCTTCAAGCACGAAGATACGCCGGCGGGCGCGCTCTATGCGGAGGAGTTGCTTCGCTCAAACGCTTAGCAGGCAGTCACGTGCAGCGGCGTTGGCGTCGTCAAGAGACGCTGATGTTCCTGCGAGACAGGAAGAGATCTCTGACCAAAACTCCGCCCCTCGAAATCGAAAACGAGGATCAGATCGGCGTTTTCAGTTGAAAAATCAGGACGATGCCGCCGCTCACGAGCAATTTGGGACCGTTCGCCCTGACATCTCACCAGCCTGAGGGAGATGAGTGAACATTTTGGGCCTGCGCGCGTCTTTAATCATATGGAAAGCCGAATGCCAAAGGAGGGTGCCCGATTTGCAGCATTGCGAGAGACTTACGACCAGGTGTTCCACCACCTCGCGCAACAGGTCCGCGAGCTGCAATCCCTGATGAGCCAGCCGGCGACGGACGAGAGGGCCGTCGAGGAGGCGAAGCGTCGCGTCGAGCAGGCACAAGCAACGTATCGTGAGACCCGGGACCTGCTGGCATGGTCCCTGCTATTCGGCGACGTGAAAAGCGCCTCTGCCGCTGACCTTGAAGCGCTGGCCCGGGCAGCGGTAATCGGTGTTGGACCCCTCGGCCGCGCGGGAGGCTTGGATCACAGATCCCAAGTGGAGCAATTGGCTCACCAACTCTGGGAGCAGACCGGCCGACCCTCTGGAAAGGCCGAAGAGCACTGGTACCTTGCGGAGCGGCTGGCGGAGCGGCTGATTCACCGCGCAGCCTGATTACAATCCCATTCGTTTTCAGAGTCTTAGTAAAATCAACGGCGGCCGGGAAGCCCAAATTCCGGTTCCA
>JAEHDI010001118.1 GCA_016880505.1 Bryobacterales bacterium
CTCCCGCCGTCGGAAGGTACCATCCCGCCGATTCGCCGCCCTTGCCGGGATCCAACCGGAACCGCCACGTGCCGTTGAGTGACACCCGCGCTCCAGAAGCCGGTCCCCCGGGGGCACTCCCCGCCGCTCCCGCCGCAGCCGGAGCCGCAGCCGCCGCCCCCGCGCTTTGCACGAACCGTCTTCTCGTCAACCCGCTCATCTCGTCTTCCTCCGCAGCCAAACATCATACGTCGTCTTTTCACCTGCCGGGTTACAATGACTGGACATCTGGGAGCAGTACATGGAGGAGAAAAGGTGCTGTCAAGAAACTGGGACCACAGAAAACCCTTGTATGATTTCGTCGTTGTCGGATCTGGCTACGGAGGCGCGATCACGGCGGCGCGAATCGCTGCTGCAAACCTGAATCCGAAACCCTCGGTCTGCATCCTTGAGCGGGGCCGGGAATGGCCGGTCGGCAGCTTTCCGGACACGATCGAAGGGATCGCCGGTGAGATTCGCAGCGATATCAACCCTCTCGGCCTGCACGAGTTTCTCACCTATCGCGACATCTCGGTGTGGAAGGGAAACGGCCTCGGCGGAACGTCGCTCGTAAACGCCAACGTGGCCATCGTGCCCGATGAGGAAGTCTTCGACTCGCTCGGCTGGCCGAAATCGCTGAATCGCGCGGAGCTCATGCCCTACTACCTGCGCGCCCGCGAGACGCTCGATGCCAATCCCCATCCGAGCGCTCTCGGTCTTCCAAAAGTGCAGGCGCTCAAGCGGCGCGCGGACCAGATCGGCCGCGAGGTCCTTGCCCTCGACATCGCCGTGAACTTCCACCCCGACGGGACAAACAAGCACGGCGTCCCACAGAAGAAGTGCACCAACTGCGGCGACTGCATTACCGGCTGCAACGTCGGCGCCAAGAACACTCTCTACATGAATTACCTGCCCACGGCCGCCGATGCGGGTGCGGAAATCTTCACGCAGTGCAAGGTGGAGTGGGTGGAACGACTCACCGGCGGAGGCTGGAGGATTCACGGCCGCCGCTACCGCAGCAAGAGCCGCACCGAGAAGTTCACATTCGACGCCGCCAACGTCGTCCTCTCCGCCGGTTCGATCAACACTACCGAAATTCTGCTCCGCTCGGAGATGCACGGCCTCTCCGTCTCTCCCCGCCTCGGCAGCGGCTTCAGCGGAAACGGCGACTTCTTCGCCATCGCTTACAACGGCGACTACCGCACGCAGGTGCTGGGCTTTGGCAATCACCTGAACCATCCGCGTGCGTCCAGTCCTCCGGGTCCGACCATCGTTGGCGCGGTCCGCTACAACACCGGCGTGCCGGTGGATCAGCGGATCACAGTCGAGGACCTCTCATTTGCGAAAGGACTGGTGGAAGGAGCCGCGCGGTTGTTCCTCACACAACCCGGTGTCGATACCGACACCGGCGACGAGACTCAGGAACGTGCGCGTGCCCTGCAGGATTCCGACCCCTTCGCCGAAATCCAGGCGGACGGCGCGCTCGATCACACCATGATGTACCTCGTCATGGGGATCGATGACGCTCGCGGCTCGATGGTCTTCGAGAAGACGCTGTTCGAGCCCGATGGCCGAATGCGCATCGAGTGGGACGATGCCGGCCGCCAGGTCGTCTTCACGCGCATCAACGAGGAGCTCCGCCGGCACTCTCGCGCTCTCGGCGCCACGTTTATCGAGAATCCCACCTGGAGCTTCCTGAATCTCCGCCACCTCGTCACCGCCCACCCCGTCGGCGGCTGCCCGATCGGGGAGGACCACATCCAGGGCGCCGTGGACGAGTTCGGGCGTTTGTTCGCGGGCGACGGCTCCGTGCACAGCGGCCTCTTCGTCGCTGACGGATCGCTGCTGCCCTCGGCTCTCGGAGTGAATCCGTTTCTGACGATTTCCGCGCTTTCGGAGCGCATCGCCGAGCGGAAAGTCCGCGAGATGCAGGGTGAAGCGTATCCGGCGCCGAAGGTGTCCGTCAGTCTTTCCGGCATCGACCCGGTGGAGGCGGCCGGCTGGAAAGAAGCCGAACTGGAGCGGTTGTTCGGGCGCGCGGAGTCACAGGGCATCGACGTGATGCTCAACAGCGGGAAACGCGAGATCGACGCCGCCAGGAGGACCGTCCATAACGACGAATACTGGAAGGGCTTCTTCCCGCGAGGTCACATTCTCAACGCGATGTCCGCCGTGATTTTCACTGGGTTCAAGAAGCGCTTCTTTAAGCAGGGGAAGAAGTACGCCGGCGTCACCAGCGACACCGACGGCCGGATCAACGCTCGCAATTCGCTCGAAGAGCTGAACCTCAAAAAGCAGACCGGAGACCTGAAGCCGGGGCGATACATTCTCCTCCGTTACGTCGATCCGCCCTGGCAAGGCTACTACGACGTGTTCAAAGTGATCAACAAGAACCTGCTCATCGGGCGCGTCTACTTCGGCGAGTACCCGAATGGCATTCGCATGTTCACTTTCCCGATGACGCGGTCGTACGGCTTCTCCGCGATGACGGTGGAGGACCACCGGCAGTTGTTCGCGAGCGGAACCGTGCCCGCGAAGGAAGAGCTGAACGGAGCCTGGCGCATGGACGTCATCTCGAACGCCAACCAGGCCGGTGGCCTCGCGTGGTTGAGTTTCGACCTGAAACCGGACGGCCGCCTCGAAAGCCGCTACCATCTCATGGGGCTGATGGAGGGCCTCGTCACTCCGACTTTTGTCGCCGATCATTTCCGGCTCGACGACTTCACCGATTTCCACGACGAGATCCGCAAGATCGACGACGATCTCTTCATCGGAAAATACGTCACCGAGTTGCCGGCCGCCGTCGCGGGGCTGTTGCCGGCCTCGTCCCTCGGCCTTCTCCACCTGGAAGGCGACGACCGCAAGCGCTTTGGCATGTACTACCTGCTCACGCGCGCGGAAAGGACGGACGTGCCCACGACGACGCTTTTGCGGCCGCTCCTGGATACCCACCTGCCGGACGGCCTCGGCAGGGTCTTCGACGAGGAGATGGAGGGATGGCACTCCGCCGGCGTCTTCACCAGCGGTCCGGGACGTAAGGGCGATCTCGAGATCGCCGCCCGCATACCGGATTCAGGCAAGCCGGCAGGCGCGTTCGACTGCCGCTTTAACCTCCGGATGACCGTCCGGGATCTCAACGAGTTCATCGACGGCGCGGAGCACGAGGCACGAGCTTCGGGCTCAATCTCTTTCGAACAGTTTGAAGGCCGCGGGCCGGTAACGTTCCCCGTGGACGACCGGCGCAGTTGCTTCAACTACCTGCGCGTCAATCAGGCCACCGGCGAAGCGGAGATGCGCTATCACCTCGAATTCCGCAGCGACGACGGCCATGCCTTCACGTTCGAAGGCCGTAAGTACATGCAAAAGGACGAAAGCGGCGGCCCGCGGGCGATGCGCGAGGTGCTTGACGACTACACGACGCTCTACTGCCACGTCTATGAGGACGCCGCGCAGGGGCGCCGCGAACTCGGGACCGGCTATCTCAAGTTCCGGACCTTCGAGGATATCTTCGCCGTGGGCAACCTCGCCGGCTTCCTCCGGTCATTCAAAGTGACCGGCACCAACGACCCGCTCCTCCAGCTTCGCGGCCAGGCGCGCTTCCTCGCCTTCACGGGCCAGTTCGTCCAGCAGGAGTACGACCCGGTGATCTCATCGGTTCCCGGCTGAGTGGGCGCCTCAAGACCCCGGTTTGGCCGCCGTCACCACGTAGTATGGCGTCGCCGTCCGCGGATCCGGATGAAACCAGCCGCCGCCCTGCTTGTCGAGTACTTCGAAGTAGTACAGCAGGTCGAACTCCGGGGTCAGGTCTTCGGGCGGTATCGTGAACACCGCCCGCCCGGGCGCAGCCTCGAGCGTCTTGAATTTCGCAAGTTGATTCAGCGGCCTGTAGTGCAACCGCACCGATTTCACGGACGCGGAAGCCGTCCCGTCCAATGCCACCGACAAAGGCCTGCCCGGCACGAACATGTGCTGCGGTATGTGCGTGAACACCGGGCGCGGCAGCGGCTTCGGTGCGGCGAGAACCGGAAACTTCGGCGCCGCTCCAGGCACTTTCACCACCAACCCGCTGACGTTCCACTCGCCTTCCGGAAACACGATATCGAGCACGCCGTTCGCCGCTGTGCCCCTCCCCTCGCTCACTTCCCCGCCCGCATTGAGGAACAGCACCTGGCGCTCTCCATTCGACCCCGTCCGCACTCGAAACACCTGCCGCCCATTACCACGTATTGAATCGCCGATCAACGCGTCGTGAGGCAGAGGACCCGGCGTTATCGCCACCGCCCGCACCTCGTGATACGTCGCAAGCCGCGCCGCTACCGCCTCGCGCGCGCCTTCCGTCGCCCATCCGTAGCCCCGCTCCTCGGAATACGCCGTCCCCGGATCGGCCGGAAGGAAACGCGGCTCCACGGTATTCATCCAGACGTACGGATCGGTCCGGTACGCTGACCCTCGCGGCCGCGTCACGGGTCCCCCGAAATCGAATCCGAACTCAAATTGCC
>JAEHDI010001119.1 GCA_016880505.1 Bryobacterales bacterium
GGACCCAGCGGCCTGCCTCGGAGGACATTGCTGGCGTTGATGCCAGCACGACAATCAGCGCAGCAGCGCCCGTCATCGCATCCTCCCTATCTCACCCTCAGGATGAAGAACAGCGGCGCCAGCACGATCACCAGCAGCAAAGCCATCAGGCCCCACGACCGGCGGTTTCCGAAATTCAGTGTGTAGCCGAGCCCACACCTCTTTTCGACCATCAGCGACGGATCGGCTGGATTGTAGTAAAACATGCCCAGCTTCCAGCACTCATCCGGGGTGTCGTCGCCTTCTTCGGACGGCTTGGTGCTCAGCCGAATCAGCAGAACGGTAAACCCAGCGACCGCAAGGAGTAGCCCACCGACAGAGGCCCACATGAGCCGCTCCCCGATCGGCTGTGGGATCACCGGCAGCAGCGCGGCCACGGTCGTCAGGAACGAGACCATGCACATCACAACCACGAGCATGTTCACATTGAGGCGGCGGCGCCGCACGGCCGGCTCTCCCCGCAAGGGTCGCGAGCTGTACTGGATCATCAGCACGATCACCAGTATCAGCGCCAGGGATCCGGCTGCAATCGCCGGAACCAGGAACACCGCGCCCGGCGACTTCCCAACCCAGCGGTCCGCCTGTGCTGCCGCGTTGAAATGAACGGGAAAGCGGGCCGGCAGTTCGTCATAGTGAGACCAGAGATAGAGCGCTGCGCCGGCAGGCCCGAGAAACGGGAGGACAGTCAGGACCGTCCGAATCATTCCATCACCTAGACCTTCCGCACTATTATGGGGCTTCAGGACGCTTCACGATGCACTCACCGTACCTGTCAGCCGGGCAGGCCCACTCCCGCCGCGGGTTTCTATGTGCGCTCGGCGGCGCGGCAATGCTGCGCCCAGCGGCTTCCGCCGGTCGCTTCGCCACGCGCGGCGTCGTCCTGATTCCGGAAGACCTGACACTTCCGGATTGGCCTGCCCGCGCGAAGCAGTCCGGCCTGACGACCGTGGCGCTTCATCACTCACGGTCGGTCTTCGAGGTGATCAAGTTCGTCACTTCGGACGCCGGCCAGGAATTCCTCGCCCGCTCGCGTCGGCTCGGGCTGGAGGTGGAGTACGAACTCCACGCGATGAGCGAACTGCTTCCGCGCTGGATGTTCGAAGAGGACAAGAGCCTGTTTCGCATGAACGAAAAAGGCGAGCGCGTACCCGACTGGAACCTGTGCGTCCACTCGGCGCGCGCTCTTGAGGTGGCGTCGGAGAACGCTGTGGCCATCGCGCGTCTGCTGCGACCGACCACTAGCCGTTACTTCTACTGGGGCGACGACGGAAGGCCGGGCTGCCGTTGCGGAAAGTGCCGGGAGTTGTCCGATAGCGAACAGGCGCTGCTGCTCGAAAACCACGTGGTGAAGGCGCTACGCCGCCACGACCCGCGCGCGCAACTCGCCCATCTGGCGTACAGCACGACTCTGGCCGCTCCCCGCCAGGTGAAGCCCGAGCCGGGCGTGTTCCTCGAGTACGCACCGATCGCCCGGCGCTACGACATTCCCTACGCGGAACAGATGGAGGGACGGGACGGCCTCGCGAATCTCGACGCCAACCTCCGTGTGTTCCCGGCGGCCACTGCGCAGATCCTGGAATACTGGCTGGACGTATCGCGCTTCTCCCGCTGGAAACGCCCAGCGGTGAAATTGCCGTGGAACCGTGACGTTTTTCTGGCGGATCTACGCGCGTACGCCGCACGTGGCATCCGTCACGTTACCACGTTCGCCTGCTACATCGACGCGGACTATGTCAAGCAGCACGGTGAGCCGCGGGCCATCTCCGAATATGGCGCTGGACTCTGCGAGACAATGTGGGGACTGCCATGAGCGGCCAGACCGTTGGAATTTGCTATCGCCAAGGCCGCACTGCCGCCATACTGCTCGCCCGGCACGGGCGGAAAGTGTGCGCTCGTGCTCGAGCGCCACTACACGGCCGACGGCTTCACCCACGTGTTCCGCCGGTCCGGTTTCGAGTGGGACGTCGGGGTCCATTACATCGGCGGCGTTCGCGATACGAAGGCGCTGCTCCACCGCATCTTCGATCATCTGATAGAAGGACATGCGCAGCGGCGAACCGGTGGAAGAGTACTTGCGGGGGTTTCCTGCCTACGGGAAGCCGCTGGAAGAACTGGTGCCGGAGTGCGACCGTCGGTTCTACCTTGGGCTGCCCGCCCTCACTGGATACTGGATCGAAGTCGGCGCAATCGAGTAGGTCTTGAGGGTCCGCATAGGGCGGCGCCGACGTGGGTGTCTCAGGGAGTGGTTTGTCGCCCCACCGAGGTCAGCTCCAGGAACCGGGCCACCTCTTTCGCGCGCTGCTGCGCCTTGATCTGAGCGGTGGCGGCGAATGCCTCCCGCGCTTCGGCCAGGCGACCTGCCGCTTTGTACCAGGTCGCCAGACGATAATGCCACGACCCGTCCGGGTCAGCGGCTATCGCATGCTTCATCTCCGAAATAGCCGGAGCGAACTCGCCGGATTTCGCATAGGCATCGGCAAGGCCCGCATGTGCCTTGGCAAGGTCAGGCTCCCGATCGAGCGCCCGCCGGAAACGTCCCGCAGCCGCGCGCGCGTTATCGCTCTCTAGCAGCAGCATTCCGAGTTCCACGTTCAACTCCGCATTATCGGAACCGTCCGCCGCCTGTTGCGCGTACTCCAGGGCCGCCGCGGGGTCGCGTGGAGCCATGAACCGGATGAAGAGCAACTGCGCCTCGACGTTGTCTGGAGCCAGCCTCGCCGCCTTCTCGTACCCGGCTTGCGCCGCGGTGCTATCACCGGCGTTCTTCGCCAGGTCCGCCAGAAGCAGGCAGGCATGGAACGAATTCGGATTGCGTCGAATCCTTTCGACGAGTATTTCCCTTGCGAGCGCATTGCAGGTCAGGGAGAGCCAATATCGCGCGCGCTGCGCGACGGACGGCAAGAGCGACTGAAATAC
>JAEHDI010001120.1 GCA_016880505.1 Bryobacterales bacterium
GGTCTGGGTCCTCTGAGGAACGCCGACTTGCGCCATTTTCGCGGCAAGATTCCCACCTGGACGGATTTTGTCCGCCACCCCAACTTCGATGAGTTCTGGCAACGCCAGACCGTGATCCGGTACCTGAATGCGGCGAAGGCTCCCATTCTGCACGTGGCCGGCTGGTGGGACCAGGAGGATTTTTACGGCCCCCAGAAGATCTACGAGAAGCTGGAGGCGCGCGACGACAAAAACTGGAACTTCTTCGTTGCGGGCCCGTGGAATCATGGCGGGTGGCACGGCGAGGCAACCCGGCTCGGACCGATCACGTTCGGATCGGCTACCGGCAAGTACTACGACGAGAAGATCCACGATGTGTGGTTCGACTACTGGCTGCGCTCCGAGGGTTCGCTGCAGATCGCGGAGGCAACAACCTTCGAGACCGGGAGCAACCAGTGGCGGCAGTACGAAGCGTGGCCTCCCAAGCGGGGCGTCACCGAGCGCCGCCTCTATTTCGGTCCGGGCCGGCGACTTTCGTTTGACCCTCCTGGGAAAGGTCCCGGCTACGACGAATACGTCAGCGATCCGGCGAACCCCGTCCCCTACCGCCCGCGGCCGGTGCCCCGGACGTATCCCGGACCGGAATGGCCGGAGTGGATGGTGCAGGATCAACGCTTTGTGGACTATCGCCCGGACGTGTTGTCCTGGGAGACGGAGCCGCTTGCGGCGGATTTGCGCGTGGTGGGCGGCTTGACAGCCGAATTGTTCGCTTCCACGTCGGGCACCGATGGCGATTGGGTTGTGAAACTCATCGACATCTATCCCGAGGACGCTCCGCCCGACGACACTACCAAGAAGATCATGGGCGGATACCAGTTGATGATCGCTGGCGAGATCTTCCGGGGCCGGTTCCGCGAAAGCTTCGAACGTCCGAAGCCAATTCCATCGAACAAGCCCGTGAAGTACGTCATCAGCCTGCACACAAACGATCACGTGTTCCTGAAGGGGCATCGCGTCATGGTGCAAGTGCAGAGCACCTGGTTCCCGCTCTACGACCGAAATCCTCAGCGCTTCGTGCCAAACATATTCGAGGCGGGCGAGGCGGACTATCGGAAGGCAGTGCAGCGCGTCTATCGCGATCGCCAGCGCCCCAGCGCGGTGGTTCTGCCGGTCATGCAATAGCCAGGCCGAAGACGCCCCCAACAGCGAGGCCAATAACAGCCACGACATCAAGCCGGCTTCTCATAGCGGTGGTCTATCGTACAACACGCGGAGGCCGGGTGCCGCGGGTTCACGGGCCCCTCGGCAGACGCCCGGCAAAGTGCGGCGGACGAGCGAGCAAGTGGTCCTTATGACAGCGCCGCCCGGTCAAGAAAACGAGACGCTCGGATAAGGGTTCCCATCGAATTGGGCCTCATAGTGGGGGTAGCTGATCAAGGCAGCCAAATCCACTTAGCGAGGGGACATACAAATGCCGCTGACTCAAGTAAAGCTGATCGAGGAGGTCTTCACGCCGGCCCAAAAGACGGGCATGCTGGTACCTGGAATCGAGAGCCTCAAGTCGCGCCTGCGCGCCACGTGGATGGCCGGAGACTACGATCGCTTCTCCCGCTTCATGGAGAACGACGCGCGATCCTTTTACGAGCGCCTGGACGTGCCGCCGGGCGCACATCTGCTGGATGTAGCTTGCGGGTCTGGCCAACTGGCGCTGATCGCGGCCCGGGCAGGCGTGCGAGTGACCGGTGTGGACATTGCCGAGAACCTCATCGAGCGTGCCCAGGCCCGCTCGATGGCGGAAGACCTTCCGGCCCGTTTCAGGATCGCCGATGCAGAATCGCTTCCGTTCCCGGCCGCGAGTTTCGACGTGGTCGTGAGCTTGATCGGTGCCATGTTCGCACCGCGTCCACACTTGGTGGCGAGAGAACTCACGCGGGTCTGTGTTCCCGGCGGTACCATCGCCATGGCGAACTGGACGGCGGGAGGGTTTGTCGGAAAGATGTTCAAAACGATCGCAAAGTTCATTGCTCCTTCGGGGATGCCTTCGCCGGTGCTGTGGGGCGATGAGGCCACGGTGCGAGAGCGATTCGGCGCACAGGTCTCTGGGTTAAGGCTCGCGCGAAGGCACTACACTTTCGATTACCCGTTTCCGCCTTCGGACGTCGTGCACTTTTTCCGGCTTTACTATGGACCCGTGAACCGCGCGTTCTCTTCTCTCGACCGCGCCGGCCGAAAGAGCCTTCACCAGGAGTTGGAGGCGCTCTGGTCGGCTCACAATCGAGGGCGGAACGGCTTCACGTTGGTCGCAGCCGAGTACCGCGAGGTGATCGCAACTCGTGCCTGAAGGCGCGAGACCCGACCACCGCCCGGTGGGCCCTGAGAACTTATCTCATACACTCTCGCTGCTCGAATAGTAGGAACTGTCATCAGGGATCTGAAAACCCTATTGGATGTCGGTCTCATGCTTATGGGCACTTGGGAAACTGTAGCTCTTGGCCGCGGGGCTTACTGCCAGCCGCCGCCCAGCGCCCTGTAGATCTGCACGAACCAGAGCGTTTCCTGCAACCTGAGTCTGGCCAGCGCCAGTTGTCCCTGGAACAGGTTGCGCTCGGCGTCCAGTACCTGCAAGTAGCTGTCCCGGCCGCCTTGGTATCGGAGAGTCGAGAGGCGGGTGGTCTCCGTCAGTGCATTGACGAGCAACTCCTGTTGCGACCGCTGCTGGCGCGTGTGGTCGTAGCCGGACAGCGCGTCGGATACCTCTCGAAATGCGTTGTAGATGGTCTTCTGGTAAGTGAGGACCATCTCGCGCTTCTGCGCTTCGCTCAGGCGCACGCCAGCCCGGATCTGGCTGGCATTGAAGATCGGCAGCAGCAATTCCGCTCTCGGGCCGCCAAACCAGTCGCGCGCCGGGGCAGTGAACAATTCCGAGAGAGCCCGGCTCTGCCCGCCCACGAATCCGCTCAGCGAAATCTGCGGGAAGTAGAGCGCCTTCGCCACGCCAATCTGCGCGTTGGCGGCGATCAGCGTCTCCTCTGCCTGGCGTATGTCGGGCCGACGCTCCAGCAGGGAGGATGGCAAGCCCGGTGGAACTTCCGCCGGGAAGGTGAACTGATCGAGCGTCTTCCCTCTTGCGATGTCACCCGGAATCCTGCCCAGCAACAGGCTCAGAGCATTCTCGGTCTGGTCGATGTCCCGCTGGGTGCTGGCGATCTGTGCCGTGGCAGTATACAGGAACTGCTCGGCCTGGTGCACGTCGAGTCCCGTGGCGGCGCCCCGGTCGTGACGGAGCTGGACGAGTTTGAGATTCTGCTCGGCGATATCGCGCGTGCGGCCGGCGATATCGAGTTCCAGATCGCCCTCGCGCAGGGTGAAGTACCCCCCGGCGACGTCGCCGATCAGCGATACGACAACACCGCGCCGGCCTTCTTCGGTAGCCAAATACTGCGCCCGAGCCGATTCCTTCAGGCGGCGAACCCGGCCCCAGAAGTCCAGTTCCCAGGCGAGCGCCACTCCCGCCTGTGTGTAGCTGACATCGAGCAACCTGCCTGGCTCCACCCCGGTGTTTGATCCGACCGAGGACGGACGCGAGGCAGTGAATTGCCCCTGGACACCCAACAGAGGGAACTGAGCGGCCTGGCTGATCCGGAACCGGGCGCGCGCCTCCAGCACCCGCTCCGAAGCGATGCCAAGATCGAAGTTATGCTCGAGAGCCGCGGTGACAAGCTGCTTGAGCGTCTCGTCCTGGAACAGATCGAACCACTTCGCATCGGCGAGCGATG
This sequence comes from Bryobacterales bacterium, assembly GCA_016880505.1. Lineage (GTDB taxonomy): Bacteria > Acidobacteriota > Terriglobia > Bryobacterales > Bryobacteraceae > JAEHDI01. Next base: position 3,756 of record JAEHDI010001120.1, read on the forward strand.
CGGCAGTGCCGCTCGCGGGCGCACCTCGATATTGACCCGGCGCCTGGACCGCCGGCCGTTTGTAGTTGGGGCCAACGGCACAGCCCGTCGCGACGAGCGGCAGCAGAAGATAGGACACTCGGGCTTTCATGCGACTTGCTCCGGAGCAGGTTCCGCACCAGCCGTCACACCGCGCCTTCTCTCGGCGATGCCCTGGATGACGGTGTAAAGCACGGGGACGATGAAGACCGCCAGTAGCGTGGCTGCATTCATGCCGCCGAACACCGCCGTACCGAGAGATCGCCGTGACGCCGCTCCCGCGCCGCTCGCGATCACCAGCGGCAGCACACCGAGGATGAACGCGAACGAGGTCATAAGAATGGGCCGCAGCCTCAGACGGGCGGCTAACAACGCCGACTCTCGAATGGAACTGCCGCTCTCGCGGGTCATTCGGGCGTACTCCACAATCAAGATCGCGTTCTTCGCGGCAAGACCGATCAAGGTTACGATTCCGATCTGCGTGTAAATGTCGTAGGGGTACGACCGCACCCAAGCGGCGAACAGCGCTCCGAATAGCCCTAGCGGTACCGAAAACAGCACCGCGAAGGGGATCGCCCAACTCTCATACAACGCAGCCAGGCACAGAAACACGAGCACGGCCGCAAAACCGAAAATCACCCCTTCGTTTCCCTGTGCGACCTTCTCCTGGTACGTTGTGCCCGTCCACTCATAGCTGTATCCGCCCGGCAGCACAGTGCTGGCCAGACTCTCCATGGCGTCGGCTGCCTGGTCGCTGCTATACCCGCTCGCGGGTCCGCCCAGCAACTGGACTGCGCTAAACCGGTTGTAGCGGTAGGTCACATCGGGCCCTACCGTGGCGCTGACGGACGAAAGCGTGCCGAGCGGAACCATATCGCCGTCGCTGTTGCGGACATAGAAACGGTTGATGTCGGCAGGCTGCGTGCGGAACTCCGGCTCCGCCTGCACGACAACCTGCCAGGTGCGTCCGAAGGCGTTGAAGTCGTTCACATACAGGCCGCCTAAGAACGTTTGTAAGGCGGCGTAGGCGTCCGTGACGGGAATGCCCAGAGTCTGCACCTTGTCGATATCCACGGCGACCTTGTACGCGGGGACGTTCGGCCGGAAGGTATTGACCACGGTCGCCAGTTCCAGCCTCGATCGGGTGGACTGGACCAGCAAATCAGCGGCTTGTGCCAGATCCTGCATGCTCCCCCCCGCGCGGTCTTCCAGCATGAATTGGAATCCGCCCGTGGTGCTGAGGCCGAGGATCGGAGGAGGTCCGAAGGCGGTCATGACCGCCTCAGGCACTCCTGCGAACGATCCCCGCAGGCGCCGCAGAAGCGCGGGAAGTTGCAGATCCGGCGTACTACGATCGTCCCAGGGCTTCAGCTTGATGATCACCGTCGCCACGTTCGAGCCGTTGGTTCGGGTGGTCAGGTCCAGGCCCCCCAGCGTAAAGAACTGGTCCACGCCCGGGAGATCCCGAACGATATTCTCCACTTTGCGCGTGGCGGCGTCGGCCCGCTCGGCGGAAGCTCCGTCGGGAAGCCGGACAGTCAGGTATATCGTTCCCTGATCTTCGTCCGGCAGGAAGCTGTTGGGCAGGTGCCAGAACAGCAAGCCCGCCGCCAGCCAGAAACAGGCCAGACCCGCCAGCGCGAGCACCGGCTTGCGGATCAAACCGCCCGCCCCCAGCAGGTAGCGGCTTCTGGCCCACTCGAAGCCGCGATCGAAGGAAGCGAAGAAACGGGCCAGCCAGCCCCGGCTCTGCATCTTGGGACGCAGAATCATGGCGCTCAGCGCGGGACTCAGCGAGAGCGCGCTGAAAGCCGAGATCAGCACCGAGGCGGCAATGGTGAGTGCAAACTGCTTGTAGATCTGACCGCTCACGCCGCCTATGAAAGCCACCGGGATAAACACCGCGGCCAGAATGAAGGCGATCGCCACCACCGGCGAGGACACTTCCTGCATGGCCTGAATGGCCGCGGCGCGCGGCACCAGCCCTTCGTCTATATGCCGCTGCACCGCCTCGACGACCACGATGGCGTCGTCCACCACGATGCCGATCGCCAGCACCAGACCGAACATGCTGGTCATGTTGATCGAGAAACCCAGCAGCGGGAACAGCGCGAACGTTCCAATGATGGCCACTGGAACCGTCAACAGCGGGATCAGCGTGGCGCGCCAGTTCTGTAGAAACACAAACACAACCAGGACGACCAGCCCGACGGCCGCAAACAAAGTGAACAGTACCTCTTTGATGGCCGCCCGCACGAACACCGTCGCATCATACGGCACCACGTACTCCATGCCCTCGGGGAGGTTCTTCTTCGCCTGCTCCATAAAGGCGCGAACCCGATCTCCTGTTGCCACGGCGTTTGCGCCTGGCGCCAGATACGTGATGATGTTGCCCGCGGGCCGCCCACCCACGCGGCTGAATCCGCTATAGGTCTGGGCGCCGAGCTGAACACGGCCGATGTCGCGGATACGAAGCAGCGAGGTGTCCTGCCGGGCACGCAGGATGATGTCTTCAAACTGGCCCGGATCCACGAGCCGCCCCGGTGCGCTCACCGAGTATTGGAACGACGTTCCCGGAACCGCCGGCGGCTGGCCGACGGTCCCAGCCGGGTTCTGACGATTCTGCGCCTGTATGGCAGCACCGACATCGGCGGCGGTGATCCCGAGCTTGGCCATCTTGTCGGGGTTCACCCACACCCGCATCGAGTAAATCTGGCCGGATCCGAGCCGGGCGTCGCCCACGCCGTCCAAGCTGGCGATCTGGTTCACCAAGTTTATCTGCGCGTAGTTGTTCAGGAACAGCGAGTCGTAACGGCCGCCCTTCGAGATCAGGCTGACAGCCATCAGAAGCGCGCTGGAAACCTTCTTCACGGTTACGCCCGCGCGTTGCACTTCGGGCGGAAGGCGCGGCATTGCGATGCTCACGCGGTTCTGCGTCTGCACCGTCGCAGTATCGGGATTCGTGCCCAGCTTGAACGTGACCTGGATGCTGAGCGTCCCGTCATTGCCGCAACTGGTGAGGAAGTAGAGCATGCCGTCCAATGCGATCAACTGCTCTTCGATCGGCTGGGCGACCGTCTTCTCGAGATCCTGGGCGTTGCCGCCGAGATAGCCGGCGCTGATCTGCACCACCGGCGGGACGATGTCGGGATAAGTCGCGACGGGCAGGGTCGGAATCGCGACGCTGCCCAGGATCACAATCACGATCGCGATCACGATGGCGAAAACAGGATGATCGATGAAGAAGCGTGCCATGGCTCAGTTACCGCTCTTCGAGTTGGCTGACTCCGCCGGCGCGCGAAGCGGCAGTGGCTGCACCAGGGCGCCGGGCCGCACCTTCAGTTGGCCTTCCACGATGACCCGGTCGCCGGGTTTGAGACCCTTTTCGATCACCCACGACTCGCCTACTCGCTCAGCCGTTGTCACAGGCCGCGCCTGAACCTTGTTATCCTGTCCGACTGCATAGACCGTCTGCATGTTCTGCAACTGCTGCACCGCCCGCTGCGGCACGAGTAGCGCACTCATCCGTTCATCCACCTGCACGCGAACCCGGCCGAACTGGCCCGGAAGGAGGTGGTGCTGCGGATTCGGGAAGCTCGCCTGCAACTCGAGTGTGCCGGTTTTGGGATCCACCTGGTTCAGCGAGTCCGCGATTTGTCCTTTGGAGGGGAACTCGGAGTTGTCGGCCAGGATGAGCCGCAGCGGAAGATCGCCGCCAAGCGTCCTCTGCCCCCGCTTCGCCCAGGACAAGTACTCGGACTCCGTGACTTTGAACCGGACCCAGATGGGGTCGAGCGGGACGATGGTGGTCAGAGGTTGGGCGGAGTTCGGGTTCACCAGGCCGCCAACAGGGATCAGCGAGTCTCCGATTCGGCCGCCGATCGGCGCGCGAATTGTGCCGTACTGCAAGTTCAGCTCGGCGGTCTGCAGCGCGGCCTTCAGCGCTTCGGTCTTCGCTTGCGTGGAGTCGATCTGCGTCTTTGTCGAGATGGTGGCTTGATCGACGCTCGCCTGGTAGGCGTGCACGTTGGCTTCCCCGGCTCTGAGCGCGGCAACCGCGGCGTCTAGGTCCTGCTTCGATGCGGCGTCGGCATCGACCAGCGGTTTGAGCCGCTCGTAGTCCTGTTGGGCCTTTACCAGATTCGCTTCCGCGGAGGCGAGGTTGGCTTGTGCCTGCAAGAGCGAGACTTGGTGCCGGGCGAAATCCAGATCCGCCTCGCCCTGTTTGAGGTTCGCCCTCGCCTGCTGCACGCTGGCTTCGTAGGGCCGCAGATCCAGAACATAGAGGACGTCTCCGGCCCGCACCTCCGAACCCGGCCGGAACAACCAGCGCTCGAGATATCCGTCCACCCGGCCCCGGACCTCGACCATGTCCCGCGCATACGTCTGTGCCGCGAAGTCCGAGAAAATGGGGACGTCCGCGGGTTGAATCTCCACCACCACCACGGGCGTCGCCGAAGCCGCCGCCGGACCACCCCTCTGTCCGGCCTCGGAGCAGCCAGCTAGCAGCACAGCGGACAAGAGAGCGACAGCGCCAGCTAGCCCGACACCTCTCGTAGCACTCATCTCCACCTTCATCGTCTAGTTCACATCCACTGACTCGCGGGGGGCAGCCCCGGTCTCTTCCACGTGCGGCGAGCCCAGGAACCACCTCAATTATCGCGCAGTTTCCAAAACTGTCGTCCAATAGAAACATGGCTAGGCAACCCGTTCGTGGCATTCCTGTTCTCCGCAAATGCTCCCTCCGACCCCCTCACTAGGCACGTCGTGGATGAGCCGATAATGTCCGGTTGGTCGGCAACACTTCCCTTCCAGAATCCAGTTTTGTTCGGTTTGTCCGTTAGACGGGCTGGTAGTCCACGACCGCGGACCGGATGCGCGGCTTCGCATCGTTCGCGGCCCTCCCCGACCGCTCAACGATGATGCACACCGGCCCCACGCTGTCCAGGTAGGCCTTGATCCGGCCTGAGATCGCAACAGCTAAGATGAGAGGCTAGGGACATGGAGCGCGAACTCTCGGACCAGCAGCGGTACACTGTTCTCATTCTTGACGACAAGGCATTGCTTCAAGAGATCTTCTCCGTCTTGACCAGGTCCGTAAGTCCGCTGGCGAATCCCTACAGTGACGACGGTTCGTACGCAGCTGCAATCAGTCATTTGCCCGTAGGCCTCCGCGCCATGGCAGCCACTCATCATCTGGACGTCAGCTTGACGTTGGACGACATCGGCTGGCACTTCCTACACTTCGGCGAACGGAATTTTGTCAGGGAAACGGAGGCGGGCCTGCGCGAACTCGGCCTAGGCGATCTGGCTGAATGGTTTGCCGAAGCCTTTGAGATCATTAACCCTCTTCTAGCGGAGATCAATGCGTGCGGCAGCTATTACGAGTGCTTGACCAAACACGGTGGCATGAACCGCATTAACGAACTCACGCAGAAGGCACTGGCCAAAGAAGCCGGTTGCAGACAGCACGTAAGTGGTAGCCCCATTTACGATGCTTGGATCAAGTACGCCCGCAAACATCCCGAGAATGTCTTTGGGAGTTGAATGATTCTCGATTCTCGAACGCTTGAAACATGGGAATCATTTCCGCGTGCACCAATTTCTTGTGGTGCTAATTGGCTCCACCGGTTTGGTCAGCCGCTTGGAAGTTCAAACCGGAACAGATCTTGCGCTAAGTTACGACATGCTTCCTATTGACCCTGTGATTCCAGATATCGCGCGAGTTCGTCGCGCGCGAAAACTGGCAGCGCCGGCGCCGGTTCCGCCGCCGCCACGACCTCTCCGATCACGGCGCCTGGGATTCCCGCCGTGCGCAGTCGATCCAGAGCCGGCCCAACCTCTCCGGGCTCGAGCGCCGCAACCAGCGCCCCCGACGCGAGCAGGCCGAGCGGATCGAGACCGAGCGCCTCACAAATCAGGCGGCATTCCGGAAGCACGGGGATTGCGGCCATGTCGATCCTTAGCCCCACCCCGGCGGCTTCGGCAAGCTCGTGCAACCCTGTGGCAAGGCCACCTTCGGTGGGATCGTGCATGGCGTGCGCGGCCCCGGTCGCGTGAATCGCCCGGGCTGCCGGTAGCACGGAAATCCCCGGACTCCGCAGCCACCCCGCGGCACGCTCGATCACGCTCGCTGCAACGCCGCGAGCAGCCAGCGCCGCCCCGTGCTCCCGGGCCAGAAGCGCCGTCCCTTCAATGGCAAGGCCGCCCGCCAGCAGCACCGAGTCCCCCGGCCTTGCGCCGGAGGTCCGCACGAGGCGGTCGCGGCGAACCGTGCCCAGCAGGCAGCCTACCAGGATCGGGCGGTCTAGCCCGACCGTGATCTCCGTGTGCCCTCCCACCAGCGACACGCCGGCCGACCGGCAGGCGCGGCTCAGGTTGTCGAAGATGCCGCTGGCCTGCTCGCGCACGATCCGCTCCGGCAGCAGCGCCGTCACCAGCAGCCAGCGTGGTTCGGCCCCCATCGAGGCGAGGTCGTTGCCGTTTACGGCGAGCAGGTAGTCGCCGATGTCCTCGGCGGCGAACGTGATCGGGTCCGTCTTGGCGACCAGCAGTTCCGGCCCACCGGTGTCGATCACCGCGGCGTCCTCGCCGATCGACGAGCCGACCACCACCGCCGGATCAGTCACCGGCGCCGAGGCGAGCCACTCCCGCAGCAGATCCACCGGCAGCTTTCCGGCGGGCAGCGTCACGGAGTCTCCAGGAACAAGACGCCGGGCGGGCTACTTCGCCCGCGCGATGGCGTCAATCTCGACCTTGATGCCGCCCCACAACACGGACTGGACCGTTGTGCGCGCCGGGCGGACACCCTTGAAGAACTCGGCGTACACGCCGTTGAAACGGTCGAAATCCTTAATGTCGGAGAGGTGGCA
>JAEHDI010001121.1 GCA_016880505.1 Bryobacterales bacterium
ATGCCGGGCGGAATGTTACGCCGCGCCAGCAAGCGCGGATTATGGCGGAGCATTATTATGGCCAGATGCTGCTCCCTGAAGTGCGCATGCTATCGTGAAGAAGTTGTGTCGTCGCCGCTGAACGTTCGCCTGGAACAATATGAGGGGCCGCTGGACCTGCTGCTGGACCTGATCCGCAAGCAGGAGATCAACATCTACGACATCCCCATCGCCTCCATCACTGCCCAGTACCTGGAGTACGTGCAGCAGGCCCTCGCGCTCGACATCGAACTGAGCGCCGAGTTCGTCTACATGGCCGCCACCCTCATCCACATCAAGTCGCGGATGCTGCTGCCGCGCGATCCCGAGCTCGAAAAACTGTATCCGGAGGAAGACCCCCGGCAGGAACTGGTCGAACGCCTCCTCGAGCACGAGCGGTTCAAACACGCCGCCGAAATGCTCCAGCAAAAGCGCCTCATTGAGGAAAACGTCTGGTCCAACCCGCAGATCAGCGCGTTTGAGTCCGACGACGACGAGCCCGGACTCGCCGTCACCATGTTCGACCTCGTGAAGACGTTGCAGCAGGTGCTGGAACGCGCGAAGAGCCGGCCGACCTATGATGTGACCGATGAGGACGTCAGCGTGCCGGAGATGATCCAGCGGCTGAAGTCCATGCTCGAGCGGACGCCCCGCGGCACCCAGCTTTCCGTTGCCGAATTCTTCGAGCGCCAGCAAAACCGCCGCACCATGATCGCCGCCTTCCTGGCCATCCTGGAGATGGTGAAGCTGCAGGCGGTGGTCCTTTACCAGAAGGACGCCTTCGGCGAGATACTCATCAAGAGACACAAACGATTTGAAGAGGTCTTCGCCTCCGGCGAGGCGATGGCCGCCATTGAGAAGGGATACAGCTAGCTGGGATGGAGTTGACCGACCAAAACGCTCAAGTGGAGCTCGACGCACTGCTCCAGGAGCAGCCCGATACCGCCGCGCCCACCGCGCCCGAGGATTCGTCAGAATCGCAGCTCTTGGCCATGTTGGAGGCCGTCGTCTACTTGACGGACGAACCGCTGTCGGCGGCTCAAATCGCCGCGGCGCTCGGCCAGCCGGCCGACAAGGTCGAGAAGGCCCTCGAAAGGCTCGTCGCCGAATACGAGAAGCCCGAGCACGGCGTCACCCTCCGGCACGTTGCCGGTGGGTACAAGATGACCACCAAGGCCGAGCATCACGAGGCGATCCGCGGCTTCGTCAAGAACCTCAAGCCGCCGCTCAAGCTCTCGCTGCCCGCGCTCGAGACGCTCGCCCTGATCGCTTACAAGCAGCCCATCACGGCGCCGGAGATCATGGAGATCCGCGGCGTGCAGGGCGCGGGCGTTCTCAAGACCCTGCTCGACCGGAAGCTGATCACCACCTCCGGCCGCAAGAACGTTGTCGGCCGGCCGATCCTCTATAAAACCACCAGGGACTTCCTCGTGCAGTTCGGCCTCAAGGACCTGAGCGAGTTGCCCACCCTGAAGGAGTTCGAGGAACTGGGCCGATTGGCCGTGGCCGACGAAGAGCCTGCGACCGCCGAAACCGCCGAGCCACCCGAGGAAGCGCCGCCGCCGGCCGAAGAAGAGCAAGCCGAATAAATGGCCGAAGAGCGACTCCAGAAGATACTCTCCCGCTCCGGTGTCACCAGCCGCCGGAAGGCCGAGGAGTTGATGCTGGAGGGCCGGGTCACCGTTAACGGCGCGGTTGTGGTCACCCTCGGAACCAAGGCCGATCTGGAACGGGACGAGATCCGCGTGGATGGCCGTCGTCTCAAGGAACCCCAACGGCTGGTTTACCTCGCTGTGAACAAACCGGATAGCTGCGTCACCACCCTCCACGACCCGGAGGGCAGGCGCACCGTGCTCGATCTCGTGAAGGGAGTCCGCGAGCGGGTGTTTCCGGTTGGACGTCTGGATTATCACAGCGAGGGCCTGCTGCTGCTGACCAACGACGGCGAGTTCGCCAACCGGATCGCCAGCGCTTCCAGCCACGTCCAAAAAACCTACCTCGTGAAGGTCAACGGGACCCTTTCGCTGGCGCAGGAAGAGTCCTTCCGGGGAGGCATCCCTCTGGGGGGGCGAAGAACGGCGCCGGCCGGCCTGCGGTTAATCCGGAGGGCGCAGAACCCCTGGTACGAGGTCCGGCTCATCGAAGGCCGCCAGAATCAGATTCGGCTGATGTTCAAACACCTCGGCCGGCTGGTCGAGAAGTTGCGCCGCGTCCGGATCGGCTTCCTCGAACTCGGGCCGCTCAAACCCGGAGAATTTCGCTACCTGACCCCGTCTGAAGTGGATCGTTTTCGCCGCGTGTTGAATCTAAAACGTGACTGAAATGCCAAGTGTGCTTGAGCTCCTCCGGACGTCGCGGATCATCGCCGTCGTCGGTCTTTCAAGTAAAAGGTGGCGTCCCAGTTTTGGGGTCTCCGAGTACATGCAGCGGGCGGGATACCGGATCATCCCCGTGAACCCCGGCGAGACGGAAGTGCTCGGCGAAAGGTCCTACTCCGGCCTTGAACAGGTCCCGGAAAAAGTGGATATCGTCGACGTTTTCCGCCGCTCGGAGTTCGTCCCGGAAATCGTCGAACAGGCGATTCGGATCGGGGCGCGGGCGGTTTGGCTTCAGGAGGGGGTTGTTCACGAAGAGGCCGCGGCGAAAGCCCGGGCCGCCGGCCTGATGGTCGTGATGGATCGCTGTATCCTCAAGGAACACAGGAAGTTAGTCGATTAGCGCCGCGGTTCAGGCCTCGCTGAATTCGAGCTGGTCCCCCGGTTCGGTCGACGTCTCGGCGATGGCGCCGGCTGGCAGTTCGAGCACGGAATGGGCCCAAATGGACACAGAAATGCGACTTTTGGGCATGTTTTGGCGCACTTTTAGCACCTTTTTTTCACGGTTCAGGAACAGAACGTCGATCGGAAACTTCATTCCGAAAGTATGAATCGCCTCGCACGGCGCAATCCACAACCCTTCTCCCTGGGGCAGGCTTTCGTGCTTGAGCAGTCCGACGCGGCGCTTCCGGCTGGTGTCGGCGGAGTCGGCGCGGGTCGCGAGCGTGGTTCCCTTGGTCCGATTTCGAATGGTGAGCGTCGCCATTCCTCACAAGATAGCGGTCCGGGGCTGATGTGCGCCACTTGATGCTATTCTGAAAGGGAACCCCATCCCTTTTTGCCGGAACTTCATCTTGAAAATCGGATTTGTCAGTCTGGGATGTCCGAAGAATCTCGTGGACACCGAGGTCATGATGGGCCAGCTCGTGGCTCTGGGGCACGAGCTCACTCCTCGCCCCGAGGAGGCGGACGCCATCGTCGTCAACACGTGCAGCTTCATCGATCCGGCAAAGCAGGAGTCCGTCGACACGATCCTCGAGATGGCCGAATTCAAGCGCTCCGGCCGCGCGCGCAAGCTGATTGTGGCCGGCTGCCTGGTGGAGCGGTACCGCGACGAGATCCGGAAGAACATCCCCGACGTGGACGCGGTGATCGGGACGAACGAACTGGAATCGATCGCAGCGGTTTGTGAAGGGACGGACCGCGGATCGAACCCGCTCGAAGCGTATCTCTACCACGACCTGACGCCGCGCGTCCTTTCCACGCCCCGCCATTACGCTTACGTCAAGATCGCGGAGGGCTG
>JAEHDI010001122.1 GCA_016880505.1 Bryobacterales bacterium
GGCGAAGGCCTCCTCGGGATCGTTCCGGCCCGCGGCGAGGATCTTGTAGTGGATCACCGGGCGGGAGAGAGCCTGGATGAGCCCGGTCATCGTCCGCCGGTCCTCCTCGCGATATTCCTCGATGGCATCGTGGACATGCTCGGGATCGTTCGCGCGGGGTGTGGGATTGTAATAGCAGCACATGTAGTAGTCCACGTCGAGGTGCTTCTCAGCCCACTCGAAAACCGCTGGCACGTGACCGGCGATTCCCGCCTTCATCCCCAGGGAGCGGATGAGTGCGACGGCACCTGCCACCTCCGCGGCGCCGCCCTGGGCCACCAGGTGGTCCATCACGCCCCCGTGGACATGGCACGCCACGGCACCCCCGCGCGCCGCGCGGCGCACGCAAGCCTCGGAGTCTCCTACTTCAGGACAGGTCTGGGCGAGCCAGTGGAGCTTCCCGCCGCCGTCGCGGTATTCGAGCAGCATCCGCATCACGTGGAAGTCCGTGCGTGCGACCAATCCGGTGATGCCGAGCCTCTCCGCCTCGAAGAGCGTCTCCTTGATCCGAGCCACAGTGTAGTGGTGGACCATGCGCTCGTCGCGGTCGACACCCTGGTGGGAGAAACCGCTGAAGGGATTTGAACCAAGCAGCAGCCGCGAGATCTGCAGATCACCAATGGCCGTGAAATCCATGAAAGCCTCCTGGGGTGCACCTGGGCGCGCCGGCTGCCGGCGATGTGATCCGGGTCCGTTGTCGCCCGGCGTCCGTCGACACCCACATCATGGTAGGACGCAGTTAATCGAGACTCCGGTTATCTTGGGTTGCGGTCCGGATCTTCGCCACGCTCTATTCGGCTCCATCCCAGCAGTAGGTGCACAGCTTTTCCTTGGGCAGGCCGATGGCATTTACCAGATCCCCGAGTTTCTGGTATTGAAGCGAAGTCAGCTGGAGTCTCGCGCGGATGCGTTCGACCATGGCACAGTATTTCCCGCTCTGGGGATCGGAGTACTGTCCCAGATGTGCGTCACCCTGCCCCTCCAGTTCCAGAATGGCCTTGCGTCCGGCCAAGTCGAGAGGGGAGCGCGACCTTGAGAAATTCAGGAATTTGCATCCAAAGACCAGCGGAGGGCAGGCAGGTCGCATGTGAACTTCGCGGGCTCCGAAGTCGTAGAGCCGGCGGATTGTATCCTGAAGCTGCGTGCCGCGGACGATCGAATCATCGCTGAACAGAATCCGCTTGTCCCGGATAAGTTCCTGGATTGGAATGAGCTTCATGCGTGCCACAAGATCGCGCACGCGCTGGTCCGTGGGCATAAAACTGCGGGGCCAGGTCGGCGTATATTTGACGAAAGGCCGGGCATAGGGAATGCCGGCTGCGTTGGCATAGCCGATGGCGTGAGCCACACCGGAGTCCGGAATTCCCGCCACACAGTCCACCTTCGCACTGTCATGGCTTGCCAACGCCGCCCCGCAGCGGTAGCGGGTAGCTTCCACATTGATGCCTTCGTAGGACGAGGCCGGATAGCCGTAATAAACCCAGAGAAAGGCACCCCGATGAACGTGCTGAACATTGTCATCGGAGTCTCGGTATCGGTGAGCGGACCCTTGCGCCGCCAGGGGCAGGAAGCTTACGACGGGATCCGCCTCTGGGTGGAGCATTGCATGAGCGCGGGAGGCCTGAAGATCGGTCGGAATCGAGCAAGCCGCCCACTCCGCCTCGTCGCCCTCGACGATGCAAGCAGCGCGTCCCACGCTCGGGAGAACGTCGTGCGGTTGCTGACCGAGGAGCGCGTGGATCTCCTTCTCGGACCGTATGGGAGCGGCTCGACTCTTGCCGTCGCGCCCCTCGCCGCGGCGCACGGAAAGATCCTCTGGAACCACGGCGGCGCGTCCGACGCGGTTGCCGAGGCCGGCTCCGGGTGTGTCGTCAGCGTACTGAGCCCGGCCAGCGACTATCTTCGCAACCTGCCTAGGCTCGTGCGGCATCGTAGGGGTGCGCAGCGGGCCACGGTCCTCTACGCCAGCCGCGGTACTTTCGCTTCGAGCATCCAGCGCGGCGTAGAAGCAGGAGCCCGGACTGCCGGGTTCGATATCGTGCGCGCAATCGCATTCGACAGCCCGCTTCGCAACACGAAAGCGGCAATAGACGCGGCGCTGGCTGACAGTCCCCACCTACTCGTTGTCGCAGGGCGATTCGAGGACGACGTCGCGATCATCCGAGAGCGACAGATGCTCGAGACGGTCGGTACCGTCGCGTGTGTCGCCGCCGGAGCAGACGGGTTCCACCAGGAGCTCGGGGTGCTTGCCGAGGGCGTGATCGGACCGAGCCAATGGGAGCCTCATCTCCACGAGCGACCCTTGATTGGGCCACCCTCGGCCTGGTTCTGCTCCGAATTTCGGCGGGTGTTCCATCGCGATCCCGGCTACGTCGCTGCGCAGGCGTACACGCTCGGCATCATCATCGGCGAGTGCATCCGGCGCGCGGAAAGTCTCGAGGACCGGGAGCTGCTAGCAGTCGCCCGTCAGCTCGACGCGACGGCGCTCTATGGTCGATTCCGACTCGAGCCGGGCTCCTTGCGGCAGGTCGGGCACGAAATCATCCTCGTCGAATGGCGAGACGGTCGAAAGCATCCGTTAGAGGCGACCTAAGGAGACCGAACGGGTCCCTCCGTTCGCTCCTACCTCTCCTCAACGAAGGCCAGGAGGAGAGGCAGGAACGAACGGAGAGTTTTCATCCTTAGAGATTTGCCTGGAAATCGACGTAGTCGCGAACCTTGCGGTATATCTGCAAACGATTCCGCTGGCTGTCGGCTACGATGATGCGATCGGTTTCCGGATCGAAGTCGACCGCCGTCGGGAAGCAGAAGCGATATTCGGGCTCCAGGCTTCGCACTCGACGACGAGCTTTCATCATGTCGGGGTTGGCGTCGATGCTCATCTGGCCCCACTTGGACATCACCTGGGCATCGCCGATGAGATTGGCGACGGGGCTTCCCTCGGCGTCGAAGACACAGACTCGATGATTGCCCCAGTCGGCGACGTAGATGTCGCCGTCGGTATCCACGGCGACGTCGGTGGGATGATTGAGCAAGCCGGCCTTGGGATAGCCCGGCGTGCCCGAGGGCGAGATGTACGGCCCCATGTAGGAGACGGCGTAGGCCTCCGTCGGCACGGGTACCGTCCCGTATTCGCCGATCTTCATCATGAACTTGCCCTGAGGGGACAGCTTCTGGATGCGGTGATTCTTCCAGTCCGCGACGTAGATGTTGCCCGCCTGATCGAGGGTGACCCCCCAGGGCTGGTTGAACTCTCCGTCCCCGCTTCCGGCCTTGCCGCACTTCGCCAGGAACTTCCCCTCGCCGCTGAATACTTGAAGTCGATTGTTCCCGCTGTCGACGACGATGACGTTGCCGCTCTTCTCGCACACTAAGCCTGCTGGGCGTACGAGCTCGCCATCGCCGCTGCCCGTCTTCCCCCACTTTCGGACAAACTTGCCTTTGTTGTCGAACACCGAGATGGTGTTGTTCCATTCGTCTGAGA
>JAEHDI010001123.1 GCA_016880505.1 Bryobacterales bacterium
CAGCCGGATCGCCAGCGGCCATTGCGTGTAGGACGGAGCGACTCCTTTGTTTTCCCACCACGAAGTGAAAGGCACCTTCGCATTCTGGGACACTACGCCGGGGTAGGTGAACTTCCGTAGGACGAAACGGTAGCCCATCTTCTTGAGCCAGCGGTCCACGTTCGGCTTCCACTTCTCCGGAACCGCGGAAGACTTCCCGTTGAACGTGCTGATGTGCCACTTCAGCGACTGATCGATGATGTAGTCAACGTCCCACCCTTTGTTCAGCCAGTGCTGCATCACCCAGCAAACCTCGAAGCTCACCGGGGCCTTCTTCCAGGCGTCCTGCATGCCGAAATTGATGATCCCTTCCGGGTAGTAGTCGTTCATGTGGGACCAGTTCGGATTGTTAAAACCACCCATGTCGCCGAGGCAATCCACACGCCAGCCGACGTCCCGCTTCGAGATGCCGTACTTGTTCGTCTTTTCGTCGGTGAGCAACATGACCAGCGGAGTTTTCTGGAAACCTTCGAGGTAGGCGTCAACAAGGGCCTCGCGCGTCGGTTGCGCGAGTTCGGCGGAACCCGCCCCCTCTCCCCACGCGCCGACGATCGACAGATCGACGGCCTCGAGGTCAGGGTGGCCGTCATAGCGCGCGGCGACGGCCCGGACCATCGCGCCGAAATCCTTGGCATAGCGCGGATCTTCCGGGTCGGTGCGCCATTTCTTGATCATTCCCCGGCTCGCTTCGTCGCCCATCATCTTTCGGTACCAGTCCGGCACGTCGTTGTCCTCGGTAGTGCCGTATGGTGCGATGCGAAGCCACAGCGTTTGTTTACGCGAATGCGCCGTCTTCAAGGCCGCGTCGAGCATCTGCCAGTTGAACTTGCCCTGCTCCGGCTCGACGAACTTCCAGTAGATGCGGAAGTAGGCGATCGTGGTCGCCGGATGATTCTTGTTTTCGAGGGAACCTTTGTACTCCTGATAGGCGATCGGGTAACCTTCGGTCCACTTGAGCCCCTGGTTCAATTCGTCGCCGTTGAAGCGCTGGAATGTGGTGAACCCGATGCCCGGGTTCAGGAGCACGTCATCGATCTCCTTGGGACGGACGATGACAGTCTGCTGCGCGAGAGCCGGGGCAGCGATCAGCACTACGAGAAAGGGGAACAGATATTTATGCATGTTCAGTCCTCAATACATCCTTGAGCGTATCCAAGCCTCCATGAAATCCTTGCCATGATAACGGATCGTCCGGTCGTCAACGACCTCGGCGCCGGGCCTGACATTCGCGTCGATGGGTAGAGAATTCCGCGTCGTGTATTCGATCTCGATCGTGACCGGCCCGTCGATCTTGTACGGTTTGACCTTGCCGATTTTCTGCATGGACAGCCGGGCCTTCTCGCGGATCAGATCGCGGGCGGCCGGGGCCGACATCGAGATGCAAGTGTAGCGGGCGAGGCCCTCTTTCACTTCGGCGAACTCGGCGTCGGGCACAATGGCGCGTAGCTCTTCGACGGCGGCGCGGTCTCCGGTGATCAGGATCGTCGGCACGCCGAACCAGCCTGCCAGCGCGACGCGGGTCTCGACTTCGCCCACCGGCTTGCCGTTCATCCGCATGTTCTGGATGCCGAGCGAGCTGTAGCTGTGCGCCATGATGCCCGCGCGAACATTGGCCATGCTGTGCTGACCGAGGAAGACCAGGGCGGAGAAGCGCCGCTCGAGCAGTCCGGTCGGGCCGAGGCTGCCGATAATGAGCTTCGCCTTCGGGTGAATCGTGAGCGCGGAGAGCGTCCGGCTTCCGTCATGAGCGTCCCACACGATGACTTCATCGGCGCCGCCCGCAAGAAAACCTTCGACCGCGGCGTTGATCTCGCCCGTGAGCAACTGTCGCAACTCCGTATCGGTCGGTTCGGTCTGCTCCTGGCGGCAGATGCCGGCGACGCCCTCGGCGTCGGTGACCATGAAGACGGTCTTCTTTGCCTGGGCCCAGGAAACGGCGACCGAGGCGAGCACGATCAGAATCAGAGGCACCTGTCTCATAGGGACAGTATAGTTGCGATCATCCGGACGCGAGGCTGCGCTATCATGGCACCGGCGAAGGCAGTCATGTTCTCGATGAAACGATCTCAGCTACTGGTGGCGCTCGCGATGTCTGTCATGGATCCAACCGGCTCGCGACTTCAGGCCGCCGACGATGCGATTCGAAACGCGGCGACGTTCTATGCCTCCTTCGATTCGGAGGTCAAAGGCGACTTCGGTGGCGGTTCGCTGAAGCCGTCTACCCGCTTCAACCACCCGGCCGCGCAGGGACAATTCGTGTTTGAGCCCGGCTTCGACTCGAACGTCTTCCGGATCGCCCCGAACAAAGGCGTCCACGGCGGCGCGCTCGAGCCGGTGGACATCCTCCCGCGAAACGGACGGATATTCTTTCCAGCTCGTGGCAACATCGCGTTCCGCGAGGGCGGGTGGTCTGGAAGTGCGTCATTTTGGCTCAAAACTGACCCAAATACGATGCTAAAGACGTCCTTTTGCGACCCGCTGCAAATCACGCAGAAGGGGGCGAGCAACGGCGGCCTCTGGCTCGATTTCAATGACGCCAAGCCGAAACAGATGCGGATGGGGTCCTTTCCCGCCGTTCCCGAGGGCGGAAAAGCGGTTTCGGAGAACGACCCGCAGGCGCCGCTCATTCGGATGTCCACCGCGGGATTCACGGCGGACCAGTGGCGCCATGTCGTCCTCGTCTGGGAGAACTTCGACACCGGCCGTGCCGACGCCCGCATTGCGCTCTACGTGGACGGCAAACTAATCGGAGAGTTGAAAGGCCGCGAGATCGCCATGAACTGGGATCTCGACAAAGCCGGTATCTACGTAGCCGTCAGCTATATCGGGCTGCTCGACGAACTGGCGCTCTTTAACAGACCGCTGACGCCGGCGGAGATCACCCGGCTCCGGGAGGAACCCGGGTTGCTATCCGCGCTGAAGAAACGCCGCTAGCGCTTCGCGATGGCCTCGCCGGCCTCGACCCGGGTCTTCTCCCACTCGTCGGGGTTGTTCTTCCAGATTTCGGTGTCGAGGAGGGCTGCCTCGCCGAACGGCCGCTTATAGACAATCCGGTTTACGATGGCGTCGGCGGCGTCCTTGCCGCCGGTTTTCTCCGAGAGTAGCCAGAAATACTCGTGGTCCTGAAGCCCTCGGCGTTGGGCCTTGAGCCGGATGCTCGGAATCGGTTGCTGGTACCCCATGACCTGCCCGCGGTAGATCAACTGCCCCGAGCCGTTGTAAGTACGCTGCGGTTCCTTGAAGTTTTCCGCTTCGTACCAGGCGGCGGAGGCGTTCCAATCGAACTCCCACTCCACCCAACCGGAGCGATACTTCCAGCCGATCCAGCCGATGGCGCGGTTGACAAGCAGGTCGAGATCGGTGAACGTGTTGGAGCCGCAGCCGGAATTCTTGCGCTGCTCGTAGATCATCGGGCCGTAAAACCAGCTCTCGACGCCGCGCTTGCGGAAATGCTCCATCTTTTCCGCGTCCCATGAGACGGTGTGGCAAACCCACAGGGTGACCACTTCCTGGAGTTTCTCCATCGCCTCCCAGGAATAGCCGCCGTCGATTCGGTACTTGAACCAGTCGCGGCCCATCGCGCTCTGGAGCAACCGCCCGTAGGAGATCATCTTCTCGTATGCTTCGTCGTTGTACGATTCGTCCAGCCCGTTGAGAAAGGCGACCTTCATGACCTTGCGCGCGTTCGGGTCGCGGTCGAGGTGTTCGCGAACCTGCCCGCCGACGTCCTTCCAGACCGCATCGTATTCGGGCGTGCGTCCCTCCTTCGGCAGTGGGAGCGGCCAGGCATTGGCCGGGTTGCCGTGACGTTCGATGTCGAAGGGCAGCATCATGTGGCTCACCGGCACGCCGTAGCCAGGACCCCAGTAGCCGTGCTTGTCCGTGAAGGCGGACCCATCCAGGTACTTCGCGATTCTCCTGTCGTACTCGGTCCAGTCAAGCTCGGCTTTGGTGCCCTGCACCTTCAGACCGGGACGGTAGGCGTAAATGAGCGGAAGAAAGCGATGCTGTTTGGCTAGCTGATAGTAGGCCAGCTCCTCCGCAGGCGGCATGTTCTTTATCGATCCGTTCCAGACGTCGCCTTTCAGGTGGTTTTCCTGCGGGAGCGCGAAGTCCCAGACGTCAAGCGCCACCTGGACGCTGTCCCGACCGCCATCCCAAGTCACTTCGAGCGTGCCGGTGTACGATCCCGGCGGTGCGGCGCTCCGCTCATTGGGCACGAAGACGTCAACCCAAGTGGCGTGATTCCGCTGGTACGGGATGTTGTTGTACAGGTCCGGAATCGAGAACGGAAAGTCGGGGAGCCAGTTCGTTTTCCGGTAGGGCATGAGCGCGTCGGGATACCAGTCGCGGCCAAGCGACGTCTTCTCGTAACCAGTGGACGGGCGCCGGACTTCCGTGTACCACTCTTTGAAGATCGCGATATTCCGGCCTTCGATGCGCGCGCCGCCCGGTTGTTCCAGCTTCACAAACTTGACGTCGAAACCGGCCTGGGGTTCGACTGTTTCGATGATCATCTGGAAGGCGGTGAACTCGTTGCGGGCCGCTTTCAGGCGGACCGTTTTCGACGCGGCGTCCCACACGATGTTCCCGTTGCGGGGATTGCCGGTGGGGTAATCTTTATGAATCAGCGG
>JAEHDI010001124.1 GCA_016880505.1 Bryobacterales bacterium
GGGCATCGCCGTTGAACCTTTTTATGCAGGGCGCTCCCCGAGCCATCCCGGGTTGGATCAGATCAACTTCCTTCTTCCGGCCAGTGTGCCCGACCAGTGCTTCGTGCCGCTGGTTGTGCGAACGGGCGTCAGCGAAAGCGGCGTTCTGACTTTGTCGAAATCGTCCGGCAACAGCGCCTGCAGGAGCGAACTTGGATTGTCCGTGGCTGCGCTGGAAAGACTTGATCAGGGTGGCGCCGTCAAAGCGGCCGTATTGAGTTTTGAGTCTGGGACGGAGGAGGCGCCGGGGCAGCGGGCCGAAGCTTGGCTGGCCGAGTATGACGCAGCCAGTCTGGCTGCGCTATCCATCGAGCATCTGCGCCCCTATCCACCGGAGGCTGGAGCCTGTTCCAGACGCGCCTATTCGTACTCTCGTGTGCGCACTGCTCCGCCGCGACTGCCGGACGCCTATTACGGCTTGCGCCGGATACAAGTGGGTCTCGCCATCGATATCACAGCGCAATGTGCCTGGCATCTGAGTCCCTCCGAGGACTGGATCTATCGGGGTGGCGTCGGACCCGACTGGGCGGCGTCAGCCTATTCGTTCCGTGGCCGCATCGGTGACGATGCGCCGTTTGAGGCGAATGGAATTCTCCCTCCGCCCCGGCCGCAACATACAATAGACGCGTTCGCGATCGAGAATTCGAATTCCGTCGTGTCGGCTCTCTGGCGCCTGGCGGAGACAAGAGAGCGCGACCGACTCCTGGTGTCAGCCAGTTCCAAGTTTGGCTATCCCGGCAACATTTTCTTTGGTCTCACGGATGTTCGGGAGTTGTCGTGCGCGATTCCCGTCACGGATGAGGCGATTCGCTTCTCAGGTGATGATGCTAACTGGGCCTTCGGCCTTCCGGGCGCCCGGAGCGTATCGTTAAGCCTGGTCGAAAGCTCCGGTCAAGTGACTCCCGCCGACACAACCGATCCCGCGCCAAAATCGGTGGACTTCGTTTTGGTAAGAATTCGCAACGGCGTGACGGCCAGCAGCAGCCTGCCGCCTCCAGCTGGTCTTTGAACCAGTCGCCTCCCGCGGGAGGACGCATTCCCCCTTATTATAGAGTTGTTCCGATGCTCCAGGACAGGCTGAACGAAGTCGAAGAGCGCATTCAGCGCGCCGCCGCAAAGGTCGGCCGCCGCCGCGATGAGATCACGCTGGTCGCCATCACCAAGGTTTTTCCCGCATCGGTAATCCGGGATGCGTGGGCGCTCGGCCTGCGCGACTTCGGCGAGAACTACGTCCAGGAGTTCGAGTCGAAACTTCCGGAGGTGGCCTCGCTCGACGGAGCGCGGTTTCACTTCGTCGGCCACCTGCAGTCAAACAAGGCGAAGCGCGCCGCCGAACTGTTCCACGTCATCGAGACCGTGGATGCGCCGAAGGTCGCCCGGCGCCTCGACGAGGCTGGCCGGCCGCTCGAGGTGATGGTCGAGGTCAAGCTCTCCGGTGAGGCTTCGAAGAGCGGCGCCGATCCTGCCGCGCTGCCGGAGTTGGTCGAGGTTCTGCGCGGCTCTCGAAATCTGCGCGTTACCGGACTGATGACCATGCCCCCGTGGTCGGACGACCCCGAAGTATCGCGCCCCTACTTCCAGCGTCTGCGCCGCCTCGCCGAGGAATACCGGCTGCCGCATCTCTCGATGGGCATGTCGCACGACTTCGAGGCGGCCATCGAGGAGGGCGCTACCCACATCCGGGTCGGCACGGCGCTGTTCGGATCGAGAAAACGCGCGTGACCGTTGGCTTTTTCTCTCCTCTACCTCCTGCCCGGACAGGAATCGCCGATTACGCCGCCGCTCTCCTTGGCGCTCTTCGCCATCGTGGCGGCGTGAAGGTCGGTGACCGCGATGCGGATGTGTGCCTCTACC
>JAEHDI010001125.1 GCA_016880505.1 Bryobacterales bacterium
ATCGCCGTCGAGGTCACCGAAAACGGGCGTGAAGCCGCCGCTCTGGGCCGTGGGCTGGAAGACCGCGATCAGACCTGTACGCGGCCGGCCGGGCTCGACACCCGCCCATTCCGAGGGTGGGCCCGGCTTTCCTCCTCGGATGACCGGGCGCACGCGGTAGTACACGCGGCCTTCGGACGGTGCATCGCGATCGATGAAGCTGGTCGAGTTCGTGACCGGCTGCGAGGTGACGCGCACGCCCGAGGCGTCGCGGCGAAGTGTGCGATAGACGTGGAATTCGGCATCGGGTGGGTCGCCCGGAAGGAGCTGCCAGCTCAGGAAGACCGCTGCATTGCCGGCGGGTGTGGCGATCAGGCGGCGGCTGCGGCGCTGGAAATGCGTAGCGCCGACGGGCTCGCGGACCACACGGAATCCGATGTCCGGATGGCGGATTCCGGACGAGGCGTTTCCGGTGATACCGCACCGCAGGTAGTATTCGGCGCGCGCCCAGGAGCCGCCGGCGAGTGCGCCTTCGCGTTCCACCGGCGAAGTGATCCGGTAGACGAACCGGGAGGTGACCGGATCGGGATACGTGTCTACCATCTGCCAGACATTTCCGGCCATGTCATGGAGGCTCCATGAGTTAGGCGCGTAACTCTTGACCGGCTTCAGGTACCGGCGCCACTCGGCAAAGGTGCGCGTTCCCGACGGGTCGTAGTTGGCCTTACCGTCCGGACCCGCATCGCCCCACGGATACTTGGCGTTCGGGGCCCCGGCCCGGGCAGCCCACTCGAATTCCATGGCGGTGGGCAGGCGGTGGAGACGACCTTCTTTCTGGCTGCACCACTTAAGGTACTCCGCCACGTCGTAGCGATTGACGAAGGTGACCGGCCAGGTTTCCATTCCGGGTGGGATTCGTCCATTGCTCCAGTGGAGAGGGGCCGGATGTCCCGTCCCCGCGACGAACAGAGCATACTCACCGTTGGTCACGGGATGGTCGAGGAGTTCAAACTCGTCGACGCGTATGCCGGGACGCACTTCTCCGCCGCGGATCAGCACGAAATCGTCGGCGGCCGCCGCGGACAGTGCAATAAAAAGCAGCAATCCTGGTTTCATCGGCGAGCAGCATATCAAGCCGTCCGGATGGGCCGCAAGCGTGGCACTCGGCGTGCATATTGAGTGGCTGTGTCCGGATAAATCGCAGGCAGCTAATGACTTACAGTGAATGGCGTGCAGAAATTGCACGCTTTTAGGAATAAAATTCCGGAGGGAACGTCATGAAACACAAGATTTTCCGATACCTGGCCCCGCTCGCCGTTGTCGCACTTCTTGGTTGTCAGAGCAGACCCCCGGGGACGCCGGAAACATCGACGGCCGAACCGGCGGATTCGCCGGCAGCGGAAACGAGGAGCGTCGGGAGACCGGCGCCCGAGAGAATCCTTGAAATTCCGGCGGGCTCGGTGTTGCGTGTACGCCTGGATCATTCCGTTGGCACGGAACAGCACGAGTCCGGCGATGCCTTCACTGCAACTCTTGATGAGCCAGTGATGGCGGGAAACAGGGTGGCGATTCCGAAGGGCACACAGGTCACGGGGCACGTGACCGGAGCGAAATCGTCGGGGCGTCTTCGCGGCCGTGGATATATGAGCCTGACCCTGGACTCGTTCGAGTCCGGAGGGAGGACGCATCAGCTGTCGACGACTTCGGTAGGCCGCGCCACCGGCGACCATAAGAAGCGGAATACCGCGCTAATTGGCGGCGGCGCTGGCCTAGGTGCGATTGTCGGCGCTATCGCCGGCGGTGGAAAGGGAGCTGCCATTGGGGCAGCGACCGGCGCGGCGGCAGGCACTGCCGGAGCGGCCGCAACCGGAAAGAAGAACGTCGTATTTCCAGCCGAAACACTGCTCCAGTTTGAGCTCAAGGAGCCCATCCGCCTCTGAGGCTGAGGAGAATCGCAACGGATTGCACGAGATTGGAGGAAACAAGTATGAGATTCGCAACTGGGATATTCCCCGTGGCTGTCGTGGCGCTTGCCGTAACTATCAGTTCGGGGTGCGCCACCAAGAAGTTTGTCCGCACAACGGTAAGTCCGATCGAACAGCGGGTTGGCGAACTGGACAAAAAGACCGCCGAGCACGGAAACTCGATCGAGGAACTGGAACGCGGCGTTTCGCGCGCCGACGAACATGCGATGACGGCTGACGCCAAAGCCGCTGCGGCCGCGACGGAGGCGGCGCGCGCGAACGAACAGGCTTCACTCGCCGGGAAGAGCGCTACGGACGCCCGGTCTTTAGCTGAGCGTGGGCTGGGGCGAGCCGATCAGGCCCATCAGAAGATCGAGAACATCGACAACTACAAGTTGGTATTCGAGGAAAATGTCCTGTTCAATTTCGGCAAGAGCGAACTGACCGATGAGGCGCGGTCCAAGCTGGACCAGGCCGCCGGGAAGGTCGCGTCCACGAAACACTTCGTGATTGAGGTTCAGGGTTTCACGGACAAGACCGGGCCGGACAGCAACAACCTGGAACTGAGCCGCCGCCGCGCCGCCGCGGTCGTGCGGTACCTGACTTTGGAACACAAGATACCGCTTTATCGCGTCCACACTCTGGGATTCGGGAGCGAATCTCCGATCGCCGACAACAAGACGCGTGACGGCCGGAAGCAGAATCGCCGGGTTGAGATAAAGCTATACGCGGCGGAATACGGCGATAGCGCACAACTGGCGTCGAACGATAAGCAGTAGGACGGCGATCCTATCAGTCGTCAGGACTGGCCTGGGTTGGAGCGGAGTTTCTCTGCGACTCCCAGGCCAGCAGGCGATGGGTGTGCGTCAGCGTAGGCCAGCGACGAGATCGCGGGCGAGGACGTCAGCCCGTTCCGCAAGATTATTGGCGCGGATCAGATCGTTCTTTCTGGCATCCTCCGCCTGATCGAGGAAGACGCGAATTTGGGTCACCGCCGCCTTTTGCTCAGGATTGAGTGAGCGATTCTGGATCGAGGCGAGCGACAGCCGAGCGCTGGTAATCCGTTTGTGCACCATCGCCTCCAGCTCCTGCTTCTGCTGAGCGCTTAGCATCGGCTGGAGGGAGGGTGATGGGGGAGCCGGCGGCGGCTCGGGTTCGGGCTCAGGCTCTTGAGGCGCGGGCGCGGGCTGGACTCTTGGGCCGGATGGCGAAGGCCGTTTCTTCTGTGGAGGCGGTGGAATCGTTTCTAGCGGTTCTTCGGGAATCGGTGGTTCGGAAGGCGCTTGTTCGATCGCGGGCGGAGGCGGAAACTGTACGGGCTTTGGGACCGTCTGCTGGTGCGAGGGCGGCGGAGGTGCAGGCGTGACCGGCTTTTTCTTCCGGAACGGCCAGCATGATGTCATCGCCGGCACAAGCATCAGCAGGATCAGCAGCGCCCACAGCCTCTGGTTCTTCATCGCAGTCGACACCGCCCGTCAGGTAGCTTAGCTCTTCTCGACGGCGGCGGCCGGTTCCTTACCAGCAGTCTCCTCCTCCCCGGCGGCAGAGAAGCGCAGCCAGAACGTCGTACCTTTACCCGTTTCGCTTGTGCAATCGATCGTACCATTATGGAGTTGTACGATACGAAATGTCATCGCCAGGCCGATTCCGGAGCCTTTGCCTTTCGTCGTGAAATAGAGATTGAAAATCTTCCCCCGCAGTTCAGGCGGGATTCCGGGCCCCTGATCGGACACGCGAACGGTGCAGTCCTCCCCCGAGCGGCGAACCTGAATTTCGAGCCTGCCTCCACTTTTCATCGCCTCGACACCGTTCATCACGACGTTCAGAACGGCCTGCTTCAGGAGGTCGCGGTCGCCCCGAATTCGCGCCGGCTCGTCCCCTATGTCGGCGACGACCTCCACCGCGGTTGTCCGCGCCTGAGGCTCCACTAGCGTCGCCACTTCCCTAACCAGTTTGCCGAGATCCACGGTCGCGAGCCGCAGATCGACCGGCCGGGTGAAATCGAGGAAGGTCTTGACAACGCGGTCGAGGCGTGTGATCTCGGACGAGATGATGCCGATCTCCTGCTCGAGTTCCGGGTCGCTTCCCAGCCGCGACTTCAGCACTTCCAGATGAAGCGCGATGGCGTTCAGCGGATTCTTGATCTCGTGGGCGACGCCGCCCGTAAGGCGGCTGACGGCTTCCAGGCGGGTGGAGACATCAAGCTGGGACTGCAGTTGCCGGCGCGACTCGGCATCGCGAAGGCTCACCATTGTTCCAAGCCGCTCGTGACTGGGGAAGTCCTCCAGCAGGTCGACGTTCACGAGCAATCTGGCAGCCGCCTGGCCGCTCCTGTCGAGCTGCACCAAGTGGTCCTTGACGGGATGGCGGAGCTGAACGGCGCTCTGAATCACGGCCCCCAGCGGCGTAGAAGAAGGAAAGACCTCATCCAGCCCGCGGCCGAACATCTCCCATCTTCCGCGGCCCAGGAAGTTCTCCGCCGATCGGCCGGCCACGATCAACCGGTCGTTCCGATCGAACAGGAGCACCACTTCTTCGAGCCGTTCGAGCAGCCGCTCGATATTGCCTCTCAACTGGACAGCGTCCTCCCTGGCGCCCCGGAACTGCTGGCCAAGCACGCTGAGTTTCGATTGGAGCGCGGTGTATTCCTTCGACTCGCCTTCGCCCGGCAAATCATCCCGGACCGACTCTCCTCTCGCGATTCGGTCGATGGCGTCGCTGATTCTCGCCAGGGGGCGAAAGGCCAGGTTGGAAACAAGCACCGCCAGCGCCAGAGCAGACAGGAACGATACCAACAGGGCCAGGGCGAAGTACCACATCTGCGGCGCCAGCGTGTTTCGCAACAGCACCGAAGAGACCGCCACTTGTATCTCGAACACCGGGGCCTGCTGCTCCGCAACGCCGAGCGGCATGCGCACTTCGTAGTCGAGCCTCTGGGTGAAGATATCCCAGAGCTTTTCCCACGGGCTCTTCCGTGTCCAGTTTTCCAGGCTCGGAAGTTTGCGCGCTAGTGTGCCGACAGTGGCCGGGTTGGAGGATGTAAGGATGCGTCCGTCCTCGCCTGAGATCGCGATCTCGACCGTCGTCCGGGAACTCGCCATGGTATCTTTTAGCAGGCTGGTGAGATCCTGGTCGCTCCGGACAATTTCCGACCAGACAGCCTTCGTTTCATCCAGGTTCACCGGGGGCGTGGGGCGCTGCGCGGTCCGCTCGTTCAGCCGCTGGATGAGGACACTCTGCACCTGCAGGGCGCTCATCCGGGCACGTTCGAGGACGTCCTCGAATCGCGCCGTGGCCACGCTATGCAAGTTCAACGCGGACAGCGCCAGCACGATGGACACGACGAGAGCGACGATGGACAGCCGCAAGCGGGTTTTCAGTGACATTTCAGTTGAGGGCCGCTCCGTGACGTTCGCGGTGTGGCCGATGACCGCTTCCTGACGGGCCGGAATTTTTTGCAGGCCCTGACGGTCGCGGTTCCGTCTCCACCATTTGTCCTTGCAATCCGAATTCCGTTTCTACTCGCCGGCCGCCTCGTCCGCCGCCGAGCCATACTCCTTCAGCTTGTTGTGCAGGGTCTTCAGGCTGATGCCAAGGATCTCCGCCGCCCGGGTTTTGTTGTTGCGCGTGTGTTCGAGGGTCTTGAGGATCAACGCCTTCTCGCCCTCGTCCACCGTGGTTCCGACACGGAGTCGCACCTCGTTCGGATCGGCGGACTCCGACGGCCGCCGCTCCGGCTCAGACACGCCGAAGTCCAACGGCAGGTGAGCAGTGCTGACGGTTCCTTCCCCCGCGATCACAACGGCCCTCTCGAGTATGTTGCGAAGCTCTCGGACGTTGCCAGGCCAGTGGTAGCTCTGGAACGCCTGCATCACTTCCGGCTGGACGTCCGTGACCTTGCATCCGTGCTTGCGGTTCAGGGAGTCGAGCAGGGCGTCGCACAGCGGAGCGATGTCCTCTTTGCGTTCACGCAAGGGCGGCAGGTGGACGCGAAACACGTTGATCCTGTAGTAAAGGTCCTCCCGTATCTCACCTTTGCGCAGCGACTCTTCAAGGGGCTTGTTAGTCGAGGCGACGACGCGCACATCGACCTCGATCTCCGATTTGCCGCCGAGTCGTCGGATGCGGGAGTCCTCGAGCACGCGCAGCAGCTTCGCCTGAGTGCCCACGGGCATGTCGCCGATCTCATCGAGTAAGAGAGTGCCTTGCTGCGCGAGTTCGAAGCAGCCGGCGCGCCGCTCTACCGCACCGGTGAAAGCGCCTTTCTCGTGGCCGAACAGCTCGCTTTCCATCAGTGTTTCAGGCATCGCGGCGCAGTTCACGGCCACGAACGGGCCGTCGCGCCGGGGGCTCAGGGCGTGAACGGTCCGCGCGACAAGTTCCTTTCCGGTGCCGCTCTCGCCGGTGACCAGCACCGCAGCTCTGCTGGGCGCCACCTGCTGGATGAGCGAGAAGACCTGCTGAATGGGCGCGGAGTGGCCCACCAGCTCGCCGAGCATCCCGTGATAGCTCAGTTCCCGCTGGAGACGCTCCGCCTCTTCGCTCAGCCGGGTTTGGGCCGCCGCGCGCTCGAGAAGGACGCGCATCGCGTGCGGTTCGATGGGCTTTTCCATGAACCAGAACGCGCCCAGCTCGTGGATCGTCGAAACGGCCGTCTCAATGCTGCCGAACGCTGTGACCACGATGGCCGTCGGGCCGCCTCCCTGCTGCGAGAGCCGCCGCAGCAATTCGGAGCCGTCCATGCGGGGCATCATGAGGTCCGTGACCAGGATGTGCGCGGGGAATTCGGCCAGCATCTCCAACGCCTCCTGCCCGTCGGCGGCAGTACGGGCATCGTAGCCCCACGCCGCAATCATGCTCGCGAGACCACGCCGCTGGTTCTCCTCATCGTCAACGATCAGCACCCGGACAAGCGGCCGGGCGGTATTATTCTTCATTGCCTGTTATTGTACTTAACCGCGACGGCGCCCTTGTCCGGCCAGCTTTCCTTGTGCATGACTGGAAGAGCGAAAACGATGCCGCCACAAGAGTCGCCGGCAGACCCCGACGCGGCTGCGATACAATTCGCCGAAAGTAGGAGGTCGGCCATGAAACATTTGTCACTACTCGCCATTGTCACGCTCGCGTGCGCTGGCGCCGTCTTTGCGCAGGGCAAGAAGATCCTGGTCACCGGAATGCCATCCGAAGTGGTCGCCCAATTTCAGGCGGTGGCGCCCGGAGCCACCGTAAAAGCGGTCGACTCGGCCCAGTTGAAAGCGGAGATCGCCGATGCAGACGCGCTTCTGGGGACCGTAAACCCCGATCTAGTACGCGCGGGGAAGAAACTGAAGTGGGTGCAGATGTATTTCGCCGGGATGGAGAACGTTCTCAGCCCGGAACTGGTGAACAGCGACATCGTCCTGACCAACGGAAAGATCATCCAGGGTCCCGAGATCGCCGACCACGCGATGGCGTTACTGCTCGCGCTGACGCGTGGTTTGTACCGCACGATTCCCACCCGGACGACCGAGAAGTGGAGCCGGAACACGGAGCAGGGAATGGTGGAATTGAACGGGAAAACCGCGGTGGTCATCGGCGTGGGCGGCATTGGCACGCAGATCGCCGTTCGCGCGCATGGTTTCGGGATGAGGGTGATCGGCGTTGACCCCAAAGACAAGCCGTATATGCCCTTTGTGGAGAAGATGGTCACACCCGAGCGGCTGGACGAGGTGTTGCCCGAGGCGGACGTGATATTCATTTCTGCTCCGCATACACCGAAGAGCCGGGGCATGGTAGGGTCGCGACAGTTCGATTTGATGAAGAAAGGCGCATACTTCGTCGCCGTCTCGCGGGGGAAAGTTTTCGATAACAACGCTCTCGTGCGGGCGCTCGACAGCAAGCGCCTCGCGGGCGCGGGTCTCGACGTCACCGACCCCGAGCCGCTTCCTCCGGGTCATCCGCTGTGGAAGTTCGAGAACGTGGTGATCACGCCTCACACGGCAGGCACGTCCGACCGCATTCAGGAGCGCCGTGTGGCGCTGGTGAAGGAGAACGTGAGACGATTTGTAGCCGGCGAGCCGCTTCTGAACGTGGTGGACAAGCGGGCGGGGTATTGATCCGCTTCCACGCGGCTGCACGTCCGGCGTGCCTATAATTCAGCTAGAGGGTAACGCGGAGATGCGAATTCCTCTCTTGCTCGTCCTCGTTCTTCGCGCCGCTCTTGCTTGCGCACAGCAGACACCGCCAGCGGCTGAGCGCACCGCCGTTCCCCTGACCCAGAAAAAAGAGAAGTTGTGCCGGATTGCGGGGCGTGCATGCCCTGACGGGCGAACCGGTCCGCAAGGTCAACCTCGTCCTGTACCAAGTGAGAATGGAGTCCAAGCTATATTCGGCCGTCTCGAACGGAGAGGGGCAATTTTTTTTCGATAACATCGAGCCGGGGACCTACGACTTGATGGCGGAGCGCGCCGGCTTTCTGCATCAGGCGTACGGTTTTCGCGGAGTCGGGTTTATCGGGACGTCTCTGACGCTTGCTGCCAATCAGGAGCTCAAGGACCTGGAATTCAAGCTCACGCCGCAGGGAGTCATTACCGGGAAATTGCTTGACGAGGAGGGCGAACCGGTCGAGCGCGCGTCGATTAATGTCTTCCGGCAGGTCCAATTCGGCGGACTCGGTCGCCCTTCCGCTGGTGGTAGCGGATCGATCAACGACGTCGGCGACTACCGAGTTGCCGATCTCCGTCCCGGGCGGTACATCGTTCAGGCTATTCCACCGCCACCCTTAGGGGGCGAACCGGAGACCGCACAGAAGGCGGATCAGGTTCGCGAGGCCCAGGTGCTCACGTTTTATCCCTGCGTGACCGACCCGGCGAGTGCGGCCGTAGTGGACGTGGGACCCGGCCAGGAGGTCTCCGGGATCAACATTACGCTGCGAAAGAGCCACGTGTACCGCGTGTTCGGAACAGTGGCCGGGGGGACCGCGGGGCATCTGAAGATGATGCACGTTTCGCTGTTCCCGCCTGGCCCAAAGCCATGACGATGTTTTCTCCCGTGGCCTCGGGAAGAGTCAACGCGGACGGAACGTTCGCGATCGGGAGGGTGCAGCCGGGATCCTACAATTTGCGCCTGATGCTGGAGGGCGACGACTGGCCACACCTAGTCGGGCGGGCGCAGGTGGACGTCGTCGAGGGTGATGTGGAGGGCGTGGTGGTGCGGCTGAGCCAGAGCGTCGCGCTGCGCGGCTCGGTACGGGTGGAAGGAACGGAGAAAGCCAAGGTCCACGGGGTGCGGTTGGTGCTATTGCCATGCGAAGGGATTCCAGTCAACCCACACGAAACGATGGTGAAAGAAGACGGGATGTTCCGGATGGAGAATGTGACACCGGATCGGTACTATGTGCTGGCCGCAAACCTTCCGGAGGGCACGTATCTGAAGTCGGTCCGTTTCGGCAACCAGGAGACGCCGGACAGAAGCGTGGACCTGAGCCAGGCACAAGGCAGCGTATCCATCGAAATCGTGCTGAGCCCGGATGCGGGAACCGTGGAGGGTTTGGTGATGGACGACGGAAAGCCGATTCCTGGCAGTTTGGTGCTGCTTGTACCTGAGCCGCCGCGACCAGAGGAGTCGTATCGTTGGGAGTCGGGCAACACCGACCAGCACGGGCGATTTTCGATCAAAGGGGTGACCCCCGGTGAGTACAAGCTTTACGCGTCGAGCGACTGGCTGACGGAGGCAAAGCTCGACCCGGAGCTGCTGCAGCCGTTCGAGGAGAAAGCCGTGAAGGTAACAGTTGCGGAAAAGGGCCGGGAACGGGTGGAGATCGAGCTGCTGAAGCCCCGTGATGCGTCGACTCCGTGAGGCAGGGTGGTTATAATTCGGCTAGAGCGTGACGCGGAGATGCGAACTCCTTTCGTGCCCGTCCTCGTGCTTCCTGCTGTTCTTGCTTGGGCACAGCCAACGCCGCCGGCGGCTGAGAGCGCCGCGCCCGAAACCCAGAAGAAAGAAAAGTTGTGTCGGATCACGGGCCGCACTTTGCATGCCCAGACGGGCGAGCCGGTCCGCAAGGTGAAGTTGATCCTGCACCAGATGAGAATGGAGTCCGTGCCGTATTCCGCCGTCTCGGACTCCGAGGGTCGGTTTGTGATTGATGACATTGCGCCGGGCACCTACTATTTGCTGGCGGAGCGAGCGGGATATCCGAGGCAGGCGTACGGTTCTCGCGGGTTTGGGTACGGGAGGACGGTCCTGACCCTAACGGCAAGTCAGGAACTGAAAGACCTGGAATTCAAGGTCATGCCGCAGGGGGTGATTACCGGCAAGCTGCTCGACGAGGAAGGGGAGCCGGTCCGGGAGGCGTCCATCAATGTCTTCCGCCAGGTTCGAGCCGGCAGTAGCGCGCGTCTGGCAGGTGTTCGCGGAGAATCAACCAACGACGTCGGGGAGTACCGGGTCGCCGAACTCGCTCCCGGGAGGTACGTCGTTCAGGCCGCGGTGGAGCAGGACTTTTCCGACGAGGATGCTCCAAGACCGAAGAAGGACGAGTCTCGTGAGAGCTATGTGTCGACGTTCTATCCCGGAGTGACAGATCCTGCCAGCGCGGCCGCAGTGGAGGTGGGCCCCGGCCAGGAGGTCTCGGGAATCAATATCACGCTCCGAAAGAGCCGCGTCTACTTCGTTTCCGGCAAAGTAGCCGGCGCCACTTCTGGTCAGTTGAAGTTGATGAACGCGTCGCTGACCCCGCGCGAGAGCAGAATGAGGCCGTTGGTGTCCAGCTACATCTGGCCCAGAGTCAACCCAGACGGCTCGTTCACGTTGGCGAATGTGCAGCCGGGGTCGTACAACATCGCCCTGATGCTCGGAGAAAGCGGCCGGCCCTCTGTGGTCGGACGGACCACGGTGGACGTCGCCGAGGCCGACGTGGAAGGCGTGGTGGTGCCTGTGAGCCAGGGCGTCACGCTGAGCGGTTTGGTGCGTGTCGAACGGAAGGAGAAAGTCGAGGTCCACGGGGTTCGTCTGATGCTGCGACCGGTGGAGGACGCAGAGTCCTTCTCATACACCACGATGGTGAAAGAAAATGGGACGTTTCGGATTGAAGGCGTAATGCCCGACCGGTACTCGGTGGCGGTTAATGACCTGCCGGAGGGCGCTTACCTGAAGTCTGTCCGTTTCGGGAACCACGAGGCGCCCGACAAAAGTGTGGACCTGAGTCAGGCGCAAGGGAGCGGATCCATCGAACTCGTGCTGAGCCCGAATGCGGGGACCGTTGAGGGTCTGGTGACGGACGACGGGAAGCCGGCGCCGGGGAGTTCGGTGTTGCTTGTGCCCGACCCACCGCAGCCAGAGGAGCCGCATAGGTGGAAGTGGGCAAACACCGACCAGAACGGGCGGTTCTCGATCAAAGGAGTGGATCCGGGCGAGTACAAGCTGTACGCTTCGAACGAATCACTAAGTGGTGCTAACGAGGACCCGGAGGCGCTGATGCCGTTCGAGGAGAAAGCCGTGAAGGTGACGGTCGCGGAAAAGGGCCGGGAACGGGTGGAGATCGAGCTGCTGAAGCCAGGTGACGCACCGACTCCGTAACGTGAGGCGGCTATAATTCAGTTGGAGAGTCGCGCGGAGATGCGAATTCCTTCCTTGCTTTTCCTCTTTCCTCTTGCTGCCCTTGCTTGTGCGCAGCAGCCACCGCCGGCGGCCGAGAGCGCCGCGCCCGAGACCCAGAAAAAAGAAAAGTTGTGCAGGATTACGGGCCGCACCTTGCATGCCCAGACGGGTGAACCGGTCCGTAAGGTCAAACTCGTCCTGCACCAGATGAGGATGGAATCCAAGTCGTATTCCGCCGTCTCAGATGCCGAGGGCAAGTTTTCCATTGGTGACATCGAGCCGGGCACCTACCAGTTGACGGCGGAACGTGCCGGCTTTCTGCGGCAGTCGTACGGATCTCGACGATACGGCTTCAGCGGCACGGCCTTAACGCTGATGACCGGCCAGGAACTCAAGGACCTGGAGTTCAAACTCATGCCGCAGGGTGTGATTACCGGCAAGGTGCTCGACGAGGATGGTGAACCCGTCCGGGGCGCGTTCATCAATGTCTCGAAGCAGGTTCAGGCCGGCGGTGGGCGCGGCGCCGGGATGGGCGGGGAGCAGGCCAACGACGTGGGAGATTATCGCGTCGCCGATCTCGCCCCAGGACGGTACATTGTTCAGGCCAATCCCGCCCCAACCTTCTGGGGTCGGCAGGAAGCTGTGGAGAAAAGCGACGAGGTTCGCGAGGCACATGTGCCGACCTTCTACCCCGGTGTGACCGACGCGGCGAGCGCGGCCGCGGTGGAGGTCGGGCCGGGCCAGGAGGTCTCCGGGATCAATATCACGCTGCGAAAAAGCCGCGTGTACCGGGTTTCCGGAACCGTGTCTGGGGCGACCGCGGGGCAACTGAAGACGATGAACCTGTCGCTGTCCCCGCGGGACCGTAGAGCCATGGTCATGTTTTTCGGCGGGGCCATGGGAAGGGTCAATGCGGACGGCACGTTCACAATCGGCAAGGTGCAGCCAGGATCCTACAACCTGAACCTGATGCTGCGAGGAGACGGCCGGCCACAGGTGGTCGGGCGGGCGCCGGTGGAGGTGGGCGAGGCCGACGTAGAAGGTGTGGTCGTACGAGTCAGCCAAGGCTTGACGCTCAACGGCTTCGTGCGAGTCGAAGGGAAGGAGAAGATCGAGATTCACGGGGTCCGGCTGATGCTCCGGCCGGCGGAAGGGATTGGTTTCGGTATGCAAAACGCGATGGTGAAGGAAGACGGAACCTTCCGGATGGACGGCGTGATGCCGGACCGTTACTCGATTGGGACTTACAACCTGCCCGAGGGCACGTATCTGAAGTCCGTGCGTTTCGGAAACCAGGACTCGCCGGACAAGAGCGTGGACCTGAGCCAGGCGCAAGGCACCGCCTCCATCGAACTCGTGCTCAGTCCGAACGCGGGAACCGTCGAGGGCCTGGTGACGGACGACGAGAAGCCCGCGCAGGGGATCTCTGTGCTGCTGGCGCCCGACCCGCCCATAGCGGACGACCCGTCCCAGACGAAATGGGCCAACACCGACCAGAACGGGCGGTTCTCGATCAAAGGCGTGGCTCCCGGCGACTACAAGTTGTACGCGTCGGCCGAGTCGCTGACAGACGTGTTGCAGGACCCCGACGCGCTGAAGCCTTTTGAGGAGAAGGCGGTCAAGGTGACGGTCAGCGAGAAGGGCCGTGAGCAGAAGGAACTGACGGTGCTGAAGCCGGAGGACGCCCGACCGAAGTAAAGTGGAGGAAGCCTCGGCTTCACTCCATGATCACGTATCGCACCGGAAACAACCTGGACCTGGATCAGGTCATCGAGCTTTACCGCGCCTCGACGCTCGGCGAGCGCCGGCCCGTGGACGAGCGCGAGCGTATGGGAGAGATGCTCCGCAACGCCAACCTCGTGGTGACCGCGTGGGACGGCGATTTACTGGTAGGCATCTCTCGCTCGCTCTCGGACTTCGCCTACGTGACGTATCTCTCGGACCTGGCGGTGCGAGTCTCCCACCAGAATCAAGGGATCGGGAAGGAGCTGATCCGGATCACGCAACGGGAAAGCGGGCCGGGGGCGTACATCGTGCTGCTGGCCGCGCCGAAGGCGGTGGGATATTATCCGAAAATCGGCTTCGCACAGCACCCCTCGGCGTGGCTTCTGCGCGCGGGGGAGCAGGTTGTGTAGGGGGAAGGGACAGGCAGCTCTGTCCGCTCGCTGCGCTCAGGACAAAGTAGGCGTGTCCCCGGTGGCGCTCACCTGGGGGGTGGGAGTTTGCGGACCTGCTCGAAGTACTGCTGCACGTACTGCTGGTAGATGAGCGGGACCTCGTCGCGGTGGATCTCGCCGCCGGTGTCGGAGTGAGCGGCGGCACTCTGTGAGTAAGGTGTCTTCAACTGCTGGTCGCCGGAGGAGACCTCGACGGTCACCTCGCCTTTCAGATTTTCGGCGCGCTTGCCGAAGATCTCGCTGATTTTTCCCATCGCCTCGAGCTGCTGCGCTTCGCGAATCTCCTTGTCGCCTTCCTCTTTGCCAACGCCGCTGCGTTCCTTGCGACTGGCGGCGGTGTCGGCGCTGCGGCGGCCGGGTTTGCCGGCGGCCTTGTCACGGGACTCGGCGCCTTCACTCTCTTCGCCGGCCTCCTGTTCGGCGTTGGCGTCCGCACGCATGTCCTCACGGCTGGCGCCGGGCGGGCCTTTCTGGCCCTTGCCCTGCCGCTGCCGGGACTCTGTGTCTCCCTTGCCCTCGGCGGTCTGCATCTCACCGCTCGACGGCGGCTTGATTTTCAGGCGCGAGAGCAGGTCGGCCATCGCGTCGCGCAGTTTGTTCAGGAGGTCGGAGTTTTCGCCGGACTTCGCATTTTGCTTGCGCGGCGACGACGGGGCGGCGTTATCGCCTTCCGCCGCAGGGGAAGAATCCGCGTTGGGCGCAGGCTCGCCGGAGGAAGCCTCCGCCTGTTCGTCGGCGGCATCGCGCGTGGGGAGGCCTTCCGCCTTACGCAGCGCATCACCGGGGACGCTGGATGCTTCGGCTTCGCCCGGTTCGGTGGCGAGGGACTGGCGGGAGTCGTGCTTGGCGGCGCGTTCGTCTGCTGTCATGCCGATCGCGGGAATCGGTTCGTTGCCCGGACGCGGTGGGCGCGGCTTCGGCAAGCCCGCGCTCTCGACGGTTTTCGCGGAGAAGACGTCGAAGGAAGCTCGCGCGATCGGCGGGCGGAGGTCGAGGGAATGAGTCAGCCCGTAGCGGAGGGCGAAGAGGCCGAAGGCGACGAGTCCGAGGAGGCCGGCGGCGCGAAGGCCGCGCGGAACGCCAAGCGG
>JAEHDI010001126.1 GCA_016880505.1 Bryobacterales bacterium
CGTCGATCTCGCCGAGGTTTTCCCGAAGTTCGGGAGGAATCCAGGCGAGCCCGAGCGCGCGGTACACATCCTCTTCCGTCTCTCCGGCCACTCTCGAGTCGTCATCGGTGCGGAACAGGCCGTACTCGCTCAGCTTGAAGCCCATCCGCACGCCTCGA
Organism: Bryobacterales bacterium; assembly: GCA_016880505.1. Classification (GTDB taxonomy): domain Bacteria; phylum Acidobacteriota; class Terriglobia; order Bryobacterales; family Bryobacteraceae; genus JAEHDI01. The sequence goes on from JAEHDI010001126.1 coordinate 159, forward strand.
GTGCGCAAGGCGACGTTGTGCTCCTTGCTGCCCGTGAAATACTGAAGCGCGGCCCCATAACTCTCCCGCGGAAGCGCGCGAACGTCCACCTGCATTCCTTCAAGCCCGAACTTGGCACTCGCCTTGTTGGCCCCTTTACCGAGCACTTCGCTTACTTTCGGGTGTGTGAGAAACCGCTCGATCGTGGCGGTGGCGCCCGGTCCCGTCACGAGCAGGTCAAGATCGCCCACCGTCTCCTTCCCGCGGCGGAGACTGCCCGCGGGCGTCACCTGTTCGACACCCGGTTCCGCCGACAGATACTCGCTCAGTTCCCGCGCCAGTTCGTCCGCGAAGCTCAGCAGAAAGCGTCCGACGCGCTTGCGGTACTGGGCTATCGAGCGCAGGACCTTCTCTTCGAGTTTCGCGCCCATCCTCGGCAGCACCCGAAGCTTCTGTTCGAGACACAGGCGCTCCAGGTCGTCGATTGTGCTCACCCGGTAGTGCTCCCAGATCAGGGCGATGCTTTTCGGACCCAAGCCTTGGATCTTCAGAAACTCCAGGGCCGTCGGCGGGTACTTTGCCAGAAGCTCGTCGCGGCGCTCGAACGAACCCCGCTCGGCGATCTCGGCCAGCACTGCGGCAAGGCCTTTTCCGATGCCTGGAATCTCCGTTACCGACCGGTCCGGGTCCTTGAGGATGTCGACGATTCGCTCCGGATGGTTCTCAATCGCCGACGCGCCGTTCCGGTAACTGCGGATGCGAAACGAGTCCTCTGCGGCGATCTCCATCAGGTCGGCAGTTTCCGCGAGAAGACGCGCGATTTCCCTGTTTTCCATCGCTGGAGTGCCCCGGAAAAATTGTAGCGCTTTCGGCCCGTCAGCTCGGTCTATGCGCCTCTTGCCCTTCGGCGACCGGTGCCTCGTTGAGCAGTGGAGGGTAGGGCTCGACGTGCACCATGACGTCTGCCACCCACGGAAGCACTTTGGTGATCCGGATCCGGACCTGTGTCGCGATGTCGTGGGATGCGCGAACTGTCATCTGTGGGTCGACTTCGAGATGAAGGTCGACGTGGTGCTGAAGCCCGGTCTTCCGCGCGTAACATTTCTCCACGCCGAGCACGCCCGGTACCGAAAGCGCGGTTCTCCGGATCTGGCGCATAAGGTCCGGCTCCGGCATCGTGTCCATCAGTTGCATGGTCGTTTCCCGGACAACGCGCACACCGGTGAAAATCACAATCAGCCCGACTGCGAAGCCTCCGTAATGGTCGGCGGCGAGAAATCGCCCCGGATTGTAAAGCGTCAGTCCGACGGCTGCAAGCGCCGTGGAGCCCGAAAGGATGTCCACCATGTCATTCCAGCCGTCGGCCGTCAGAGACGCACTGTGGATCTTTCGCCCATAGTAGAACTTCAGACGGGACATCACCGTCTTGGCCGCGATGGACGCCAGGAGCGGCCAAATGGCATACGCCGCGGGCGCTGTGTGCACAAAGTTCACTCGTTCGAGAGAGTGGATTGCGATGCCGGTGCCTGTCGCGACGAGTACCAGGCCGACAAGCAGACCGGTGAGAGTCTCGAAGCGCCCGTGGCCGTATGGATGGTTTTCGTCGGGTGGTTTGGCGGCGACAAGCAACCCGAACAGGACGATCGCCGAGGTGCCCATGTCCCCAGCCGATTCGACGCCGTCGGCAAACACCGAGGTCGAGTTGACTAGCAGCCCAACCACGATCTTGCTCGCGGCCAGTACGCCGCTGACCGCGATGCTGGCGATGGCCACCCGCCGGCCGGTGCGATGCAAGTCGCCCATGAAGGAAGGATACCAGCCGTGCGCTGCGCCTCGCTTGCGGGATCGCGCGTGAGGCTGATATCCTCGACTCCACCTGGGAGATTCGTTTATGACACTGACAGACGTGCGAAAACTGGCCATCCGCCGGCAGGCGCGCATCCGCTTCTCTGTGTCCGCCGGTACCGAGTGCGTGATCGACGAGCACGGCGTCGTTCGCGTCGCCGGCCTCGACGGACCGCCCTCCTTCAGCCTGGAAGAGGGATTCTCGGGAGCTGGCCAGTTCGTCTTGGAGCCGGTACCGGCCGCTGGCGTCAAGAATGCCCCCCTGCGGTCGCTCCGCCGTGACGAGCTTGAGGTGCTTCTTTCCGATGTCACTCCCGCCGCGCAAAAAACCAGCGACGACGAGGGCTAGGC
>JAEHDI010001127.1 GCA_016880505.1 Bryobacterales bacterium
ACGCAATCCTCGGCTGTGCGGTCGTGTGCGCCGACACGGAAATCGAGGCGGAGCAGCTCGCCGCCACCCTCGACCTGCACTGGGTACGCCGCGCGCAGGTCGAGTGGCCCGGAGGACTTTCACCTCCGGGCTCTCCCAGAACCGTACGTGAACCTCTCGATTCATACGGCTCCCATTGTTCGGCCGTTGCCATGGCATAACGACCAGTGGGCGAGGAGCTTCGGATTCGCTCGGCGGAACCGGTCGAACCAATCTCTTGCGCCCTTGGTCTGATGGCGCATCCACTTGAACTTGCGGCGTGCCCATCTGATGACATAGGCGTCGATCCGCTGCAGGGTGGGACGCAATTGCGTCTTGTAGAAATGGCTGTAGTAAGTGATCCAGCCGCGAATGCACGAATTGTACATCTTGGCCAGTTCAGTCAGGGACTTGTCGCTGCGTTTGTGAAGCGCCCAGCCTCGGATTTCTCGGCTGATGCGCGTCAGCGCCTTCGGACTGGCGGCAGGCTGGAAGCTATGCGTGAAGATTCGCATCTCGCCTTTCCGCCACATCGTCTTCCGGGCTCGGAACTGGAACCCAAGAAAGTCGAACGAGATGACGGGAAAGTTCCCGCGCCGGTTCACATCCTTGCAGTAGACGACCTTCGTCTTCACAGGATGTAGTACCAGCTTGCAGGCCGCGAGACGGTCGCCAAGCGCGCTCCAGAGTGCTCGCGCCTCCTCGGCGCTGCGACAGTGACAGATGGCATCGTCCGCATAACGCTCGAATGGGATGTGCCGAAACTCCCGCACCATCCACATGTCGAACGCATAGTGTAGGAACAGGTTCGCCAGAAGCGGAGAGATGACCCCACCCTGCGGCGTCCCGGCCGTTCGCGTGACGATGCAGCCATCCTCCATCTGCACGGACGCCTTCAGCCAGCGCTCGACGTAGAGCAGTACCCACGGACAGTCCGTATGATGACGGACAGCCTTGAGCATCAACTCCCAATCAATGCTGTCGAAGAAGCCCTTGATGTCGAGATCAAGAACCCAGTCGTAGCGCCAGCAGCGCTCGCGAGCCTTGCCTACGGCATCAACCGCAGATTTGCCGGGCCTGTAGCCGTAGGAGTCAGTGTGAAACACTGGCTCCAGGATCGGCTCCAGATAGCGACGGGCGACCTCCTGGGCAATGCGGTCGGCGACCGTTGGAATCCCCAGCGGTCGCACCCCACCATCTGCCTTCGGAATCTCGACCCGCAATACCGGCGGAGGAAAATAGCTCCCCGACGACAGCCGGTTCCAGAGCTTGTAGAGGTTGTTCCGCAGATCAGCCTCGAACTCCGCACTCGACTGTCCGTCTACCCCAGCCGCTCCCTGGTTCGCCTTCACACGTTTGAAGGCTTCCCAGACCTCCCGTTTGGGGATCTTGAACGGCTTCGCCTCGTCCATGGGCTCCTCCCGTTTCCAGTTGGCCCGTGGCCTCGGCTGAACAACGCAGCCCCTTCGCTCCAGCTCCATTACA
>JAEHDI010001128.1 GCA_016880505.1 Bryobacterales bacterium
GTAGTCACCGGCCGGGACTACCACCCTGCCCGGAAATTCCACCGGTCCCGAGAATGTCAGCTCGGTTTGCTTATCCGTCACGTCCGGCGCCGCGGCGGGAGTGAGAACAAGCGCTAACGCGAGTACAGCCATCGGAACCGGAAAAATACGAACAAAATTCTTTCTCACTGTTGCACCTCCTGTACTGGTTTTTTTGAAGGTTCCACTCGAACCTATTGAGATTGAGACGCGGACCTGTTTGGCCTCTCTGAGCGCCTCTCTACCCAACCCTTTGGCACTCCGGTTTCCACGGGCGGACCAGCCGTTCCAATCAAAGGACTTAGCCTGTTTGCGATTCTCGTTTGCCCGGTAAAAATTCCCAGGTCTGCCCACGTCGTGCAGTCACATCAGCTTGACTTAGCGCGCCGCCGAAGTTTCAACGATTTACGGCGCGGGCGGGCCCGAAAGGTAGTTGAAAAAACTACACGCCGGCTTATCGCACAGTTGTTGATTTCTTTCGTTTGGCAGTGTTCCTGCTCCCGTTCACTTGACAGTCAACGTCGCAAAAGGAGGCAGCTTGTGCCGAGACTCTCTGCAATCGAAGTGGAAGAAGATGAACGAACCGTTCCTCCGGCTCACCACCACCCGGGCCGCGCACGAGACTGGGACGAAGAGCCACCCGAGCCGCGCAAGTCGCGACTCGGTTTCTGGTTCGTGATGATTTGCCTGGCCGGCGCACTTCTGGGCGGTGCGTGGTACTTCTACCCACGCCTGGAGGCGTACCGGTCACAACTGAACGGATTGCCCGAGACTTTGAGCGCAATTCGGGAACGGATGGGCGCAGCGGAACAGCGACTCGGAGACTTGCCGGCGCAGATCGAGTCGCTCAAGGAGCGTGCGGCGGGCGCGAGCCAGCGGCTGGAACAGAAGCTGAACAGCGGACTTGAGCAGGCGCGAAAGGGCACGCGGGATCTCGCCGTCTCCATGCGGCGTGAGATGCTTGAGGCCATCGGGGCGCAAGAGAAGACGGTCGCCCTTCGTTTCAAAGAAGTGGAAGCGCGGCAGCAGGCCGAGGCAGCGCGGTCGGCGCAACTGGAGCAGCAGTTGGCACAGGTCAACCAGCGCATGGCAGCCATGACCGAGGATGCAAACAACGCTCGAACTGCAGGCGCCCGCGAGTCTCAAGAGCTCCGCGAACAGATCCGCCAGACGGACGGACGGGTGGCTCAGGTCGCCAGCTTCAACGACCGTCCCCGTGAGCGCTTCGAGGTCAGCCGGGGGAAGACGCAGCAGATCGGCCCGGGGATTTTTCTTCATGTCAGCGGAGTCAATCCCCGTTACCGCCGGTATCACGGCTGGCTTCAACTGGTTAACGACGGCAAGATCCTGTGGCTGCGGGATCAGAGCGTGCTCCAGACCGTGGCGTTTTATGCGGGTGAGAAGGGGCTGAGACACGATCTGATCGTGACCGGGCTCACCGGGGGTGGCGTCTCGGGATACGTGGTTTTCCCGTCCGTGGGTGAGTCAGGAGGGGTGCCAAGGACCGGAACTCCGGCCGGCATGGCCATTGGCCAGTAAACGCACTATTGTGAAATCTTTGCGTGTCGCGCTAAAACATCCTTGACAGCGGCAAGATTCCGCTATACAGTTGAGTCAACTTCAGGAGGCTAAGCGCGATGCGCCTACGCTCTGCGATTTCTCTGTCTGTCTCCCTGTGTCTTCTCATTGCCCTGGCGGCGATGCCGCTTGCGGCCCAAACCGGCCTCGGAGTTGTACGCGGAACTGCTCTCGATGCGACCAAAGCGGCGATTCCGAGCGCGAAAGTGACTCTGACCAACACAGAAACGGGGATTTCCCGTACCGCCGAAACGTCGGCGGTCGGGATTTACTACTTTGGCGCTACGCCGATCGGCAGCTACACGCTGACGGTGGAAGCTCCGGGCTTCAAGAAATGGTCCGGCACGCTGAGGGTGGAAGCGGGCCAAACGGTTGTGGTTGACCCGGCCATGGAGGTGGGCACCTTGGAGGCGACGGTTGAAGTTACAGGCGCCGCGCCGGTGGTCACGACGGAAGGTGCGCAAGTAAGCAACGTCAAGGATGCCTTTCGTATCCACCAGTTGCCTCTCAACGGAAGAGCCGTCACCACGTTGTTCAACCTGACCCCAGGCGTGGAGGGCGGGGGAAGCCCCAGAGTCAACGGCATGAAGGTAGGTTCTACCGAGATGCTGCTGGACGGCATTTCGCTGGTGGACCGGTTCGGCGGCGGCATTTCCCGTGTGCAACCGGGACTTGACACCATCCAGGAATTTCGCATCGAAACCGCAGGCTCGGGCGCACAGTACTCGCGCCCGGCAACCGTCTCTCTGGTCACCAAGAGCGGGACCAACGCGATCCACGGGAGCGCTTTCGAGACTCACCGCAACAATTTTGGCGGCTTAAGGGCTCGCCAGCGCCAGGACGGCAACGAAGCCGCCCAGTTGATCCGCAACGAATACGGCATTTCGTTGGGCGGCCCGGCGATCAAGAACAAGACCTTCTGGTTTTTCGCCTACGAGGCCACCCGCAACCGCCAGAGCAATTTTGCCCGGACTTCGACGCCGACGCCAGCGATGTGGGATGGCGACCTCAGCAGCGCCATCACCCCCGACGAATTACCTGTCACCGTCTACAACCCGTTTTCGACCGCGGCCGATGGATCCCGGATACCTTTCCTCAACAACAGGGTACCGACAAACTACATCACACCCTTTGCCCAAACGATGCGGAGCATTACTCCTGAGCCGACCGGGTCTGGGAATCCATGGCTGGAACCCAACTTCGAGACGTATTACCCGGACCAAAGCGACATCAACACCTATACCATCAAGGGAGATCACGTCTTCTCCGAACGCGACAACATCTCCGGCCGCTTTACCCGGTCCGCACAGTCCTCCAAGCTCTTTGGAGGCAGGTTCGGTTTCCCCCCTCCGGGCTGTACTAACTGCGGTGGGAGCGGCCTCACTGATGCCAAGGTCTATTCTACGTTCGCCCGCTGGAATCACGTTTTCTCGCCTGCATTTCTCAACGAGTTGCAGGTGTCCAACCACTATTCTCCAAAGAGTTCCGGAACACTGGGCAACGACGTCAACTGGGCGGACAAGCTAGGTCTTCCGAATCCCTTCGGCGTCACCGGATGGCCGACCATCTGCATGAGCGACTACTTCCTTTATTACGGCTGCTGGGATGGCGACAACCGCAAGGATGAACACCTCACGGCTTTTCAGATCGACGACAACGTGACCTGGATCAAGGGCAAGCACTCCATCAAGGCCGGCTTTAAGGGGCGCCAGGAATACAACAATATCCGCGAGCTACAACAGGCACAGGGTTCCCATAGTTTTTATCAAAACTGGACGGCGTTGTACGACCCGATCAACGATGACGAGACGCCTCTGACCGGTTCCGGCCTTGCCGGCGTATTAATGGGCCTGCCGACGTTCCTGTCGAACCAGTACAACCGCGGCTACTTCTACTTCCAGCAGAAGGAAATTGGACTGTACTTTCAGGACACCTGGAAGCTCACCCCAAGGGTCACTTTGGATCTCGGACTTCGGTGGGACAAGTGGACTCCCTACCACGAGAAATACAACCGGCTGGTGAACCTCGACCTGCAAAACTATGCCAACCAGTTTCAGGTCATTACGCCCCACAACGTCAAGATGGAGGATATCCCGGGAGTTCCTCCGGCCGTGCTTCAATCCTGGGCAGCAAGAGGTCTCACATGGGTGACTGCCGATTCGATCGGTTTTCCCGGCAGCCTCGTGCCGGCGGACAACAACAATTTCGGTCCGCGCCTGGGCGTAGCCGTCCGGCTAACCAACAGGTGGGTCCTGCGTGGCGGCTACGGAAGGTATTTCTGGACGATGCCGCTCGCGCAGATCCTGCAGTCTTCGCGGGGCAATCCACCGCTCAACCTGAGGTTCGCCAACCGCATTGCCAGCGCGAACAATGCGGATCCCTTCCACGCTGATAGAAGCGTGCCCAGCTCCGACGAATTCATTGGGAAAGCGACCGTGGACATCACGGGCGTCCAGTCAATCGGTTCGGGCGCTCAGAGCATCATGCCGTGGGATATCCGCGACTGGACGGACAACCAGGCGGACGAGTGGACTTTCACTTTGGAGCGGGAACTGATGAAAGATACGGCCCTGCGGCTGACCTACATCGGCAACCACGGGAGCAATCTCGAACAACGCTTCAACATCAACAACCCCGAATCGGAGTGGAACTATCAGGCACGTACCGGTCAGGCCAGGCCTAGCCGGTCGGAGCTGAGGCGCGTAAATCCCAACTGGAATTTCGACAACAACGCAGAGAACCACACCGGCTATTCCAACACCCATTCGTTGCAGACGGAGGTCGAGCGGAGGTACTCGAACGGTCTGGCTTTCCAGTGGTTCTACACGTTTAGCCGCTCGCTGAACACCAGCGACGCGGGTGGGTTCACTAGCGGCGGCGGGAACATCAACGCCACCGGTACCGGCGTTTTTGGCGTTCCGAACAACAATCAAATCCTTGGACAGCCCCAATTGTCCTACGATGACAGATTGCGTCTGGGCTATTACAACTCGGGCAACGTTCCGCCACACCGCATCCGTTGGAACGGTATCTACGACTTGCCGTTCGGCAGAGGTCAGAAGTTCGGGGGCAATGTTTCCAAAGCCCTGAACCACGCGATCGGCGGCTGGCAGATCGCGTTCATTGGCGATTGGAGAAGCGGCATGTGGATGGGCGTCAGCTCCGGCCTCTATCTGTTCGGCGATCCCACCTTGAGCGCCGACGAGAGACTTGAGATGAATATTTTCGGCCGCCGGCAGCGGCTTTGGTTCCGAGGCGACTTCAACCCGACCTCTGCAACCGGCGTGGATCAGGCGAAACTGCAACAATTGGTTCCGGCAAACCGGGCAGAGCGGGTGTTGCGGCCACTCAGACCCAGCGATGGTACAAACCGCATCCCACAGCTCCTGGCCGATGGCTCGGTCCGCCTGACGAACATCGGTGATAACGTCAATTGGAACGCCCGTAGCTTCTTCCGCGGTCCCGGCGCCTGGAATCA
>JAEHDI010001129.1 GCA_016880505.1 Bryobacterales bacterium
CATCGGCCCGCTCAAAGCTCGGCCCGGCCACGCCGTACTGCCCGATCAACGTGGTGGACGGGGGAGGATTCGAACCTCCGTAGCCCGCAAGGGGCGGCAGATTTACAGTCTGCTGCCATTAACCACTCGGCCACCCGTCCATCGTGTCGGCTTGTCTCCCGCAGAGCACTTCCGCGGCGGGGGTACGGCCTGGAGCTGGCGGTGGGATTTGAACCCACGACCTTCTGATTACAAGTCAGATGCTCTACCAACTGAGCTACACCAGCAGGGCAAACCTTCCTATTCTAGCAGAATGTTTTGGAGCGGGAGACGGGAATCGAACCCGCGACCAACAGCTTGGAAGGCTGTGACTCTACCACTGAGTTACTCCCGCTCGTCTGCAACTTTATTGTACGGAAAGCGATACCCGGCGGTCAACGCGGCGAAACGGCTCCTCACAACGGCAGTTCTCACTGGGCGCCGCGTGAGAGCAGCATGGTCTTGACGGTGTGAAAGATGATGAACAGGTCGAGAGCAAGGGACATGTTCTTGATGTAGTAGAGGTCGTATTCCAGCTTCTTGACGGAGTCCTCGACGGTGTCCCCGTACTTGTGGTTGATCTGCGCCCAACCGGTAATGCCGGGCTTGACCCAATTCCGCTGCCCGTAGTATGGCACCTCATCGGTGAGGGTGCTGACGAACTCCGGCCGTTCCGGCCTCGGGCCGACGATCACCATCTCCCCTCTCAGGACGTTGAAAAATTGAGGCAGTTCGTCCAAGCGGAGCCGCCGCAGCCAGCGGCCGAGCGGGGTAACGCGCGGATCGTCACGGGTGGCCCACACAGCACCGGTGGAGACTTCCGCATCCTGATACATAGAACGGAACTTGTAGAGGGTAAACGGCCGCCCATGAAGGCCGACGCGGGTCTGGCGGAAAAGAACAGGGCCCGCCGAGGTCAACTTGATCGCGATGGCGGCCGCCGCCATCAAGGGCACGGCGAGCAAGGTGCCGACCAAGGCCACAAGGCCCGAATAAGCGGACCGAAACAGAATGCTGCCTGGGCGCGGCCCGAGGTCGGCTGAGAAGATGAACTGTCCTGGACGAAGGTCCTTTAGGGCAATCCGCTTACAGATGGCCTCAAACATTGTGGCGGCCTCTTCGACCCGGACGCCGGAGAGGCGGAGGTCGAGCAGATCGGACACCGGAAGCCGCTGGCGGCGCTCGCGCATGCCAACGACAATCCTGTCCGGCTTCACTTGGCCAGCGACGTCGCTGAGGAGTTCCACACCGCCGAGCCTGGTCGCCCCCTGCCAGTCACAATCCGGGGAGAGACCTTCATCCAGATACCCCACGACCTTAAGCCCCAGTTCGGGCTGTTCCGTGATCTGCGCGACCATTTCCCGGACGAGACTATTGTCGCCAAGAAACAGGACTCGGGCTTCACCCATGGCCCGCAACACGACGCTGCTGTAGGTGATGCGCCAGGCCAACATTGCCACGAGCGTCAGACCACTGCCGAGCATCATCAGCCAGCGCGGTAACATCCAGTCCGCACTTCCGTAGCTGAGCAGAGCCTGGATCAGAAACGCGATTCCAATCACCTGGCAGCTTTGCTGAAGGAGCAAAACCCGCGATTTTACGAGAAATTGCGAGTACAGATCGTGGAAATACAACCCAAGAAGGATACTGAGGACGGCGACAACGATCCGCCCCAAGCCACCGTCATAGAGCAGGAATACGGTCGGATCCACCTCTAGAACAATGAAGCTCGCCAGTACGAAACACGATCCGTAGAGAACGAACTCGGATACCAGAAGCGTCAGCACGCTGACTGGAATGAGTTCCCGCAGAAGACGTAGCATCGAGTCATGCTAGCCGGCTGCCCGATCAATGGCGACGGCAAGCAATCCGACAGTCTAGCACGCAGGCCGCCGCCATCGGACAGGAAAACGCTGCGTGAACGCTAAAGACCGGGCTCCATCGGCAGTGCCAGCGGCGGTTCGAGCAGGAAATCGAGACCAGACATTTCTTCCACCGCCTCGCGGACGGACTGCTCGGATGTCGGCTCGACAGTAATGACAAACGGCACGTCCTGTTTGCCGGTACAGGGAAGCTGGAGCACTGCCTCCAGGCTGATCTTTTTTTCCGCGAGAATACCGGCTAAAGCAGCGATGATTCCAGGCCGGTCGACGACCCGAAAACGGAGAAAATACGCCCGCTTTTGCCGTATGACGGCAATGGGAGTGTACTCGCCGAGACGCTCGTGCGCAAACGGCGAGACGCGCTCCGGACTGCCGTTTCGGATTTCCCTCGCCACCCGCATCAGGTCACTGACCACGGCGACACCGGTTGGATTCGGCCCGGCGCCACGGCCGTAGTAGAAAGTATCCGCGCCGTAGTACCCTTTGACCCAGACGGCGTTGTATGCGCCCTGGACGCCGGCCAGGATGGTCGAGAGGGGAATGAGCGCCGGGCGGACATACAGGATGAGTCCATCGTGGGTCTGCTGCGCTCCGCACACGAGCCGGATGGTGTGGCGCAGCAGGCGCGCATACTCGAAGTCGACCTGAGAGATGCGGCGGATGCCCTCGGTGAAAATGTCCGACGGCGTGATCTTCTCGCCGAACGCCAGGGCTGCCAGGATGGCAAGCTTCGAGCGTGCGTCCCACCCGTCGATGTCGGCGCTCGGGTCGGCCTCCGCGAATCCGAGGCGCTGGGCTTCCGCGAGGACGTCCGGCAAGGAGGCGCCCCGCTTCTCCATCTCCGTGAGGATATAGTTGCTGGTGCCGTTGAGGATTCCGTAGAGAGCGACGATCCGGTCGCCGGAGATCCCTTCCCGCAGGACGGCGTGGATTGGAATCCCGCCGGCGACACTGGCCTCCATCGCAAGATTGATCCCGGCTCGGATGGCCCGATCCCAAATCTCCGCGCCACAGAGCGCCATCAGTTCCTTGTTGGCTGTGACCACCGACTTTCGGTTCGTTATCGCCCCCTCGATAATCTCCGCCGCCACGCCGGTGCCGCCGACGAGTTCGGCTACGATATCGACTTCGGGATGGGAAACCAGTTCGCGCCAGTCCGTGGTGATGAACACGTCTCCAAGCCCCGCCGGCAATGTCTTCGTCCCGGCCGTCCGGCTGCAAACCGCCCTCACGCGGAGGCGGAAACCGAGTTTCAGCGCAATCTGTTCGGCGTTCCCGGCGAGGATGCCGAGGGTACCTATGCCGACGTTGCCGAGGCCGACAATGCCAACGTTCACATCTTCCATAAGAAAGCTATGATAACAACCCCTTCGTTTCCACCGACGATATGATGGAAATACCGAAATGAAGATATGTGCTCGTTGTCCGCGAACCGTGACGCTGCTCGCGTTCATGGCGCTTCTGGCCGCGGGTCAGATAGCGCCGCCGGGACAGGAGCCGGAGCCGCGGCTTCCGAGTGGCAAGTCCCAGCGCGAGGCAATCCTGAAGGAGGAATACGAGAAGACCCTGGAAGACGCCGGCCGGCTCGTCGAACTGGCTGAGAGTTTGAAGATTGAACTCGAGAAGAACGACCGGCACGTCCTCTCCGTTTCGTCGCTCAAGAAAGCCGAGGAACTCGAGAAGCTGGCCAAACGTATCCGAAACCGCCTGAAACGGTTCTGACCGGAGATCATCGTGCGTCTTTCCACGCTACTTCTTTGCGCCGCCCTCGGGGCCGGCGCGCAGCAACTTCGCGAAGTCCGGGTTCCGTTTGCCGGGAAGGAGCTGACGTACGTGTGCGCGGCAAGCGCTTCCGCCGCCGGCCCGGCGCCGCTCCTGGTGCTTCTGCACCCCGACGCGGGCGCGGATCTGGTCGCGATACGGCGGTTCGCAACCAACTGGCAAGGGGCCCCGGCGCAGCGGCGCTGGCACATGATCGTACCGTGGGCGAAAGCTACCGGACCGGCGGTTAACGATGCCGGAGTTGAGGCCACCGAGGCGATTGTCGAAGACGCCAAGGTACGGTTTCAGGTTGACCCCGGACGGGTGTACCTGGCGGGTATCGGAGATGGGGGATCGCAGGTGTTCTATCTGGCCAGCCGCGTTCCTGATCTATGGACGGCGGCGGTCGCGGTCGAGGGGAGTCCGAGAGCGGCAATGGCCTCCAACCGGCTGTTTGGGGCGAATACGAGTCTCGTCCCGATCTTGTGGTCTGTCCGCCTCTCGGAGCACGCAACCGCGCTCCCGCTACGCCAGACGCTGACAGCCGCCGGCTATAACGTCCAGCTCCAATCGAGCGCCGGGATCGCCATCGATCATGTGCTCGAGTGGCTGGCCAAACACCGCCGCGAGGAATTTCCCCGCAAGGTCGATTGTGAAAGCGGCGACAACCGGTTTGGGCGTTGCTACTGGGTTGAGATGACGAGACTCGATCCGTCGCTCCGCAACGACGTTCTCCGTTCGACGCGCGTACCGCCGGGGACCCGAGCA
>JAEHDI010001130.1 GCA_016880505.1 Bryobacterales bacterium
GGGAACCGCTCGGGGAAGAACTCGGTGACGTGACGATCCATCGGCGCTGGGAAGGCATTGAACTCGTCGAACAACTCCCAGGCGAAGGGATACGCCAGCTTGCCGGTGTCAGGGGCATGTCCGAACGAACTGGCCCAACTGTCGCGGTCGAGGCCCTTGGCACGCCGCTCGGCGACTTTCTTGCGAATAACCGGCCACAGATCTTCGCCATCGAGCCGGAGATCTGTGATCCACGTCAGATGATTCAATCCCACCCAACGGGCAGTCACACGATTGCGGGGCGCGCCGGCCATCGCCGCCAGGACGTCAATCCCTTCTTCCGTCCCCATGCAGAGGCCGAATGCGGGGAGGGAAGTTGTACGCCGTAAAGCCCGGACTACCGCCGTCATCGGGTTCGAGTAGTTGATGAAGATTGCGTCCGGACACAAACGTTCCACGTCCTTCGCGATGGCAACCATCGGCGGGATCATCCGCTGCGCGCGTGACACTCCGCCGGACATCACCGAGTCGCCCACCGGCTGGTAGACGCCGAACTTGCGCGGCACGAACACATCTTGCTCCCACGCCCGCCGGCTGCCGACGCCGATCGTCGAGATCACGACCGTCGCCCCGGCGAGAACGTCGCGCCGTTCTGTCGACGCGGTGACCTTTGCGGGCTGGTCGCTCGTCATCATGTAGCGGCGCACCAATTTCTCGGTAGCCTCGAGGATCACCGGATTGATGTCGACAAGGGCAATCTCCCAGTCGCCTTTCGGCCGCTGCTGGAGCCAGTCGATCACGATGCCCTGCGTGAACATGGCGCTGCCGGCGCCGATGAGGACCATCTTCTGCTTTTCTCTGGCGGCGAAGGCTCCCGGTTTGACGGAAGTGGGCGTCGAAGCGGCCTGTACACCAACTGGGGCCGCGGAAAGGATTCGAAGAACATCACGTCGATTCATAATTTCTCCCGATCGGAACGGCGAAACGATTCCAGCGTCCAAGTGTCGGTTTGCCCGGTTTCGGTATGTCGCAGAACGTAAAGATTACCATCGTCGGCGCGCACGCGAAACCACGTATCGCTGGGTCCATACCAACGATCCAACAACTCCACCACATCAAACTGCCGGTCTTCGATATAGAAGCGGAGCGGGCGCTCATCCGCCTTGTAGCCGGCGTAGCACTCGACCCGCATCTGGAATGCGGGGCGCATCAGAGTCTATCGTACACGCCCTTCCCACCGGAGTCCCAGGCGCCAGAGACGGGGAGCTCCGACCGTGGGGGTCGGGGTAAAACCGGTGAGGTATTCGCGGTCGAAGAGATTCTCGACCGAAGCGAACGCACTGAGAGGAGCGTTGATCTGCCTCCGGACGGCGACTTGCACGGCGCCGAAACCCGGGAGCAGGAAGCGATTCAGCTCGTCCTCGAACTGAAAACTGTAGCTGCGCAGGCCGGCGCTGACGAACGTCGCGCCGCGCTGCCAGCCGAGCCGCGCGGAACCCTGGTGGCGGGGAACCTGCGGCAGGCGCTCGCCAGTCGAAAAGCGCGAATCGGCATAGAGATAAGAAGCGTCGCCGAACCAATTTCTCCAGCGATGGTCCGCGTGCATCTCGACGCCGCGAGCCAGTGCGGAGGCGGCGTTTCGCCTCTGGCGCACGATCAGGCTCGGCGATGAAGTCAACGTTACGTTTGTGATCAGGTCCGAGAGCGAGTTCCGATACAGCGTGAAACTCATGTGTGATCGTTCGCCCGAGTAGTCAACGCCCGCCTCAGCGCCGAACAAGCGCTCTGGCCGGAGGACATCGTTGGCGCGCGTGACGGCATTGCCCACGCGGAACTCACGGAACAGTTCGTTCAGCGTGGGTGCGCGGAACGCGCGATACACGGAACTCCGGACGCGCAAGCGCCCGCGCCCCGCCGAGACTCCGGCGCTTGGACTGAAAAACTGCCTGTCCCCGCCGGTAAAGTCATGACGGGCACCGAGGTGGAACTTCACCGGTCCGGCTCCCACGTCCGTCTGGACGAACGCGCCGTGCTGGAGCAGAGTACCGCCGCCGACCCGCAGGCCGGACGGAAACAACGTGTCTTTGCTGTAGCCCTCGACGTGGTTGACGTCGGCGCCGGCGAGGACGTCCCACCGGCTTCCGTGCCGGTTCCAGTAAGCCGCGCCGCCGGCAGACTCGGCCGGTACGCTTTGCCGGAACGTCGGGCGCTCCGAATTCCTATCGGCTGCAATGGCGGAAAACGCGCTACGAAACTCTTCGCGCGTATGGGATGCCAGCACGGAGAAGGTATTCGTCCCCCGTGCGAGCGAGTAGTGCGCGGACAACGAACCGAGGCTGGTCGAATTCTGTTGGATCGGGGTGCCGTTGCGCCGGCGCTCCGCGAGCATGTCGAACTTCAGGAACAGCCGGCTTGCCGCACCGAGATAGTCGAGCCGGGAATTACCGGCGACAAAGTCGGCGCCGGCTCGGCGATCGGCTGTCCCGCGAATCCCCTCAGAGATCACATAGTAGCCGTCGGTCGCAAACGCTCGACCTTGCGCCGAGGCGGACCAGCGGGAGCCGAGATGAGCGAAACCAGCGCCGGCTTCATGGGTCCCCGCATTTCCACCGGAGTAGCTGGCAGTAAGGTGGAGGGGCTCGGGCTGGCGCGAGAACAGCGCAACAGCGCCGCCCATGGCCCTGTCACCGAATACACTGGTCGAGGCGCCACGCGAGATCTCTATACGGTCGATGTCTTCGGGAGCGAATCGAGACCACTGGACCCAGCCCCCGAATGGATCGTTCACGGGGAAGCCGTCCCAAAGGACGAGCGTCCGGCTGGCGCCGGTGGACCCGATACCACGCAGCGAAACTCCCTGGGTAGTTGGATGGGCGACCACGCTGGAGGATCGCCGGAAAAGACTGAAGCCGGGCACGTCGCGGAGGCGGTCGTCCAGGTTCACTCCGGGCGTTGCGCGAACATCAGAGCCGTCGAGGATAGTGATCGACGCGGGCGCGTCAGCGGTGATCCGTCCGACCACCGTGATCGAACTCTTGACCGGCTCTGGCGGCGTCCCGGCGTGGAGGAGGAGCGGGGAGCAGATCAGGGCCCACAACGCAGGCGTTGCGCCAGCGTACGACGGGATACCGCTCCGGCGACGCGCTGAAAACGATCTGAAAGCTATTCTCCTCATGGGGACCTGCAGGCGGTTTGGACGCCTTGGGCGAGACCATGGCCAGATACTTCAGGATAGTATAAATGTCGCCTGTTGCCGGTACCGTCAGCCGGAAGTCTTGCGTACTGAAGCGCACACGCGCCTCGCGCCGGACCACGTGCCATGTGGTGTATGCGCAGCAGTCCACCGCGCGGTCGAACCACTCGCGGTGCGCAGCCGGAACGTCGAGGTCGAGGAGGATCTCAACCAGCGGCTCCTCTTCTCTTGCGAACTCCCGGACCTGCAATTCGTTGGTGTGCGCGGTCGCCTTCCAGTCGACGTGGCGGGCGCTCTCGAAAGCGACGTACGGCCGGATGCGGTAGAAGTCATGACCCCTGCCGCGGTAGTGTGCGACGATCTCGCCGCTCAGCGTATCGAGCAGTTCCTCGAACCCGGGCTGGGGATCCAGGCACGGATACACCAGAATGTCTCGCCGCAATGTGACGTTAGCGCGTCTTTCGAGAAATCCAAATGGAAACGACGTCGAAAACTCGAAACCGTCCTCGCGATGCAGGCCGCGCCGGTCAAAACGCACCTCAACGGTCTCTTCGAGCGTCGAACCGCCGGGTAAGACAGGAAAATACAGCGGCGTAGAAAACGCGCTCTCACCGACACCGGCCACTTCGACTGAGAACGACGGCATCCAGCGCTTCCCGTTCCGAACGAAAATCCGTGCTGGA
Source organism: Bryobacterales bacterium (assembly GCA_016880505.1). GTDB lineage: Bacteria > Acidobacteriota > Terriglobia > Bryobacterales > Bryobacteraceae > JAEHDI01. Next base: position 3,856 of record JAEHDI010001130.1, read on the forward strand.
AACGTCCGGCGCGCGGAGAGATGTTCCGGCAGGTGAAAGTCGAGCTCCAACCCGGCCAGAGACAGGCGGCAGATGAAATTGGAGATCAGGAGAATCGAAATCATCGCCGCCAGAATCAGGAACAGCAGATTGTTGGCCGAGACGACCGCGGTGAAGGCGACAAGCAGCGCCGCGACGGCAAAGACCAAGCCGACGGGAGTGGTCCTTCGCTGCGCGCTGTAGCGGAGGAATTTCTGAAAGCCGCTTCGGAGGGCGCTCAACGGCACGACCGCATCATGGCACAATTGAGGAATTCATGTCGACCGAAGCGTCAACAACGGCCCCGGGCGGAGGGCCGAGACTAAAACGGACACTGAGTCTCTGGGACCTCGTTTTCACCGGGATCATCCTCATCCAGCCTACGGCCCCGATGCCGCTGTTCGGCATCGTTTACCAGGAAGCCCGCGGGCACGTGGTAACCACCATCCTCATCGCCATGGTCGCCATGCTCTTCACCGCCATCAGTTACGGCCGCATGGCGCGCGCCTATCCGAGCGCCGGCTCCGCCTTCGTCTATGTCGGGCGGGAGATCCATCCCTCCATCGGCTATGCGAGTGGCTGGAGCATGGCCATGGATTACATGCTCAACCCCATCCTATGCACCGTCTGGTGCTCGAAGGCGGCGGGCAACATCCTGCCTGAGGTCCCCTACTATGCGTGGGTAGTGTTTTTCGCGCTGCTATTCACTGTACTGAACCTGCGGGGTATCAAATCCTCGGCGCGGACCAACGAGTGGCTCGCCGCCGGGATGGGCGTAGTGATCCTGATCGTCTTGGCTGCGGCGGTACGCTACGTTCTTCGACTGGGTCCCCAGGAGACGGAGTTTTTCACGCGGCCGTTTTACGATCCCGAAACCTTCTCAATCAAGGCAGTGTTCACGGGAACTTCGATTGCAGCCTTGACCTATATCGGCTTTGATGGGATTTCGACCCTCTCCGAAGAGGTCCAGAATCCGCGGCGAAACATCCTGCTGGCGACGGTGCTCACCTGCCTGATCACTGGCTTCCTGGCGAGCATTGAAGTCTACGCCGGCCAGTTGATCTGGCCGGCTGGCCAGGCATTCCCCGACGCCGACACGGCCTACGTTCACGTGGCGGGCCGCGCCGGCGGACTGTGGCTGTTCCAGTTGGTCAATCTGACTCTTCTGGTAGCGACGATCGGTTCGGGGACCGGCTCGCAACTGGCGGCTGCTCGCCTGCTCTACGGAATGGGCCGCGACAATGCCATCCCAAAGCGCTTCTTCGGTGCGATTGAACCGAAGCGGGGAATTCCACGCAACAACGTGCTGTTCACCGGAGGGCTCGCCCTGTGTGGCGCCTTCGTTCTGAGCTACCAAGTCACCGCGGAGCTGTTGAACTTCGGCGCATTCATCGCCTTCATGGGCGTGAACCTAGCTGCCTTTACCCGATATTACCTTCGCGCGAACGACAAGAAGCTGATCAACGCCGTGCCGCCACTGATCGGCTTCTCCATCTGCCTGTACATCTGGCTGAACCTGCGGACTCCCGCGATGATCGCCGGCTCCGTGTGGCTCACGGTCGGCATTCTTTACGGGGCGTGGAAAACGGGCGGTTTCCGGCGGGAACTCGTGCGGTTTGAGGTGCCGCCTGAGTAGACTGTGAGAAGAATGGTTGGAGGGAAGAGAAACGTCATGAAACGGGTTTGGGTATTTCTATTATTGAGTGGCGCCGCGGCCACTGCTGCTGACTGGAAACCCTTGTTCAACGGGAAAGACCTGACAGGCTGGAAAATGGCCGGCCCCGGCGGATTTGTGGTGGAGGATGGAATGCTCCGGACCAAGGGTGGAATGGGCCTGCTCTACCACGAAGGCGAGAAATTTGGCAACGCTACGCTCCGTGTGGTCTTCAAAACGATCAGCGGCTCCAACTCGGGCGTCTTCATCCGGCTCCCCGAGCCGCCGCCCGACGCTTGGTACGGGGTCCACAACGGCTACGAAGTGCAGATTCTGGAAGGTGGAGACGACTGGCACTGCACCGGAGCGATTTATTCTCTCAGCAAGGCGCTACGCGGGTTCCAGAAGCCTTCCGGCGAGTGGAATACCATGGAGATCGTCTTGAAGGGCCAGAAAACCACCGTCTTCCTGAACGGCAAGAAGGTCAACGAGTTTGTAGGCAGCCAGCCGGTGCCGGAGAGAAAGATGTGGTACGAGCCAGTGCGCGGCCCCCGGCCGGACTTCGGCTACATCGGCCTGCAAAACCACGACGATAAGTCCACGGTGTACTTCAAGGAGGTCAGCATCAAGAAGTAGCCTTCTCGCCACCGGCCCGGGCTACATCTTCCGCGTGAACAGGTGTAAAGCCCGGGGCTCCTTCTCGGAAGTCGCAGGAAGGGGCGCGCGAGCCGGGCGCTGTAACGCTGCCGGCAGGTCCTTCTTCGCCAGGTAGAAATCAGCCAGCAGCCACACCTGAAGCTCGCCGGAGAAGGGCGCTCCACCCGCCTGGGAAATCCGGAAATCCACGCGGCTTTGGCCCGATGGCACCTCGGCGACCAGGAATGTCCAGCGGCCCTGTCCGTAACCGAGTCCCTTCTCCGTTGACTGCGGGCTCACCGCGGTGAACTTAAGCTCCTGCCCGTTCAATTGAAGCGACGCCGAGACCTGGGCTCCCTCTCCCTCCGGGCGGCACAGGAGGGCCAGGCGCCGGCTCCCCGTGCTCTCGGGAATCGCCACCGTAAAGGCGCCGGAGGAACCGGCGACCTCGAGATCCAAAAGGCGGACGCCGGAGACCGCGGCCGAGGCCGGGTCGTAAGCGGTCTTGCCTTCGGCGTCGGGCCGGACACCGTTGGGGAGCGCCTTGAACGCCGAGTCATCAGCGGCTAGTTCGAGGACCACGACGCCGTAGCCCTGCACGGTGAACGGAAGAGAGTCCCCGTAGCCGAACGAGCCCGCTAACAGTTCGTTGTACGGGTAGCCGACCTTCGCCTGGAAGCGCGGGAATGACGGCTCGACTCCCGAACCGCGGTCGAGAGGGACCGATACTGTCCGCGGTTCGATCGACGGGTTGCGCAAAGTGATGATGCCGCGATCCTTCGTGAAGTGCGAGTAGCCGTAGACCTCGGCCCGGGCCGGGTCTCCCAGGATGAAGCGAGTGTCGGCAAGAAGCACATCGCTGTTATCGGTGGCCCAGCGCATCAGCTTTCCGAGGTTCTCCCATTCCGGATCCGCCAGCATGGAGGGCGAGATGTACAACTCGGTAAGCATCGTGCCCCGGCTGAAGTTCATGATCGCGTTGTGCGTCCAGTCGTCGAGGCTCTCGCCCGCGCCCCCCTCAGCTCCGAGCAGGCCCCTGATGATGCCGATCGTCATTAGAGACGAGTTCGGAAACTGGTACTCGTAGCGGCGGAAGTCGTCGTACAGCACCTTGTCGCGATAGGTGATCCCTTTATGCCGCTCGCTGACAGCAGGCACTTCATTCAAGAAGCCGTAGTCGAACCCGCCCATGAAAACGACGTCGGTATACATGAGCCACCACGGACTCAGCCAGTTGCTCGTGGTGATGTTCAAGAAAATCTCCGGGTCCGCGGCGCGGATCGCCTGTAGCAAATCGATGAACGCACGCAGGTGCGCCTCGCGGGAGTAGACGCCGAGCGGGTGGCCGTGTTCCGGGTTGTTGCAACCGTAAGGAAGCCCGTCGAACTTGAAGTGATTGACGCGGTACTTGCCCACCATCTCCATCACGACCTTACGGAACTTGTCACGGTACTTCGGACCCGCAAGGCAGAAGTATTCGCCGTTCGCACTGACCTCGTAGCCCTCTTTCCGCCCGGCGGCGATGCGCAGTGCGCGCTCATCGTAGCCGCCGATCGGCCCGAACCAGATGCCCAGGCGCGTGCCGCTCTGTTCGAGGGACTGCCGCATCGAAGTGAGGTCGCCGCCAAACCGGTCTTTATGGATCGCCCACACGGTGTTGCGGTCGTCCCAGCCGTCGTCCAGGACAAACGAATCGAGCTTCAAGGAAAAAGGATCGAAAAGCTTGCTCTTCAGAGCGGCCATACGCTCGTTGGAGTTCTTCTCGGTCAACGTATCGCTCTGCATGTCGTACCAGGTATTGAAAACCGTCACCGGCCGAACCTTTCCGCTACGGATGCGGTCGATGTATTTCAGAAAGGACGTGCGAACCGTGCCGTCCGGCGACGCTCCCATGACCGATCGCTCGCTCCGCAAAGGCTCGGGTGAAGTGGTTTCGCCGGAGTAGTACGAAAGGCGGACTGTGCGGCCTTCGGCGGTGTTGTAAGACGCCGGGTACTCGATGCCGAAGAACACGTTGTCGGCATACAGCGGCTGGCCGAAACCGCCGAGCCGCGGCTCAAGGCCTCGCAGCGTGAAGCTCTCCACAATGATCCGGTCCAGGAAGACCCGCTCCCTACCAGTGGCGCGGATTTCGAGGTGCTTGCGGACCCAGGCATCCTCCGGGCCGAGGCTTACTACCATGCGCACTTCAAGACCGAAGCGCCGGTACGTCATCGGGAAGATCAGCTGTTGTTCGCCGCCGGCGCCCGCTTTTTGCTCGAACTCACCCAGCGAAAAATCGGACGCTGTTAAACGGAAGGGGTTCTCCTCACCATGGTGGTAGCCGATGCGCTCCCAGACAATCGACAACTCGAACTCCTCGGAATCCATAGCGTAGACACGGCGGTCGAACTTGTTGACCAGCGCGGTGGTACGGACTTTGCCGTCGCGAATCTCGAAGACGCGTTCGATGAATTCGTTGGCTACTTTCAACTGTTGCGGGGCGGCGGCCGAGCAGGGTAGGGAAGCGTACAACAGCACTGTTAGGGCGGTGATCTTCATGGTGATGACTCGTGAAACCTCTCAGGCAGGATATGGCTTGTCACCCTTTCCGCGCAACGTCCGCCCGTCTGTGCTGCGCTATACTTCGTCAACGACACCTCGACTCTGGGAGGAACCGGCTATGAGATACCGCCTGGCAGCCTTGATCGTTGGACTTGCGTTCGTGCTTGCAGCGCAAGAAAAGCCCGGACCGCGATTCGAAATGACAACGTACTACTTGGGTCTGCTTCACAAAGGGCCCGCGTGGAGCGCCGAGGTCACCGACGAAACGAAGCGCATTCAGACCGCCCACCTTGCGCACATCGGAAAGATGGCGGAGTCCGGGAAGCTGATCCTCGCCGGTCCGATTATCGACGGCGGCGAGTTGCGCGGCATCTTCGTGTTCAAGACCGACTCCGTCGAGGAAGCGAAGGCGCTGTCGGAAGCAGACCCGGCCGTCATGGCGGGCCGTCTCGTGGTCGAGTTACACCCGTGGCTTGGTCCAAAAGGACTCCGTTACGACCCGCCGAAATGACACGGTCCCGAAGTTCCGCGCTGCGCCGCGATCCCAACTGACACCGCCCGCTGTCCGCTGGTACCATATTCCTGACTATGAAAATCGCAGTCTTCGGCCTAGGTTTCATGGGCAGCACCCATCTCAAGGCGATAAAAAACATTCCTCAGGCGGAACTTGTCGCGGTGACGGACACGGACGAGAAGCGCCTAAGTGGTGATCTCAGTGGCATCCAGGGCAACATTGGCGGGCCGGGAGAGAAGCTCGACTTTTCGAAGCTTCGCCGGTACTCCGACTGGCGTGAGGCGGTGAAGGATCCGGAAGTCGAGGCGGTCGATATCTGCTTTCCCACCAGTTTCCATGCTGACGTGACCATGGGCGCACTTCGCGCCGGTAAGCATGTGCTGGTCGAGAAGCCCATGGGCCTCGACGGCGCAGCTGTGGACGCGATGGTTGCCGAGGCAAAGCGCAGCGGGCGAATTCTGATGAGCGCGCAGGTGCTTCGCTTCTTCCCGGCGTACCGGGTGATGGCGGACATGGTGAAGACCGGTAAGCTCGGGCCGGTGCGTTCCGCGATTTTTCGGCGGCGTTGCTCGGCGCCGGCGTGGAGTCCATGGATGGCTGACAAGAAGGTGAGCGGCGGCGGCGTCTTCGACCTGCTGATTCACGACATCGACTTCTGCCTCCATATGTTCGGCAAGCCCGAGTCCGTTCTGGCCGTCGGCTACGAAGACCTGCCGCGCGGCATCGATTGGATCACCGCCGAGCTTCGCTATCCGTCGATCGGCGGGGTGGTCATTTCCGGCGGCTGGCACCACCCGAAGGCCTTCCCGTTCTCGATGGAGTTCACGGTCGTCACCGATGGCGGCACGCTGGAATATCACTCCTCGGGCACGCCGCTGACACTTTACCGCGCGGACGGCGAACAGGAGGCGCTGGCGGTTCCTGAAAAGGACTCGTATCAGGCGGAAATCGAGTACTTCATCGACTGCTGCGCGAAGGGAAAGCAGCCGGATTTCTGCCCGCCGCGCGAATCGGCGGACTCGGTCAAACTCGCACTGTTGATTCTGGAAGCACGAGAGAAAAAGGGAGAAAAAATCGCATGCCGGCTCTAAAAGATCTGGAAATCGGCGCCATGTTCTGGGCGGGTCCCGACCCGGTTCAGACTCTAAAGCAGGTGAAATCGATCGGGGTGCGCTGTGGTCAGGTGGGAGTTGCCGGGGACGTGAAACTGGACTCCGTTTACACTGCCGCGTGGAAAGCCGCGCTTGCCGCGGAGGATTTCACGCTGGTCACAGCTTTCGCGGCGTACGTCGGCGAGAGTTACGCGGACGGACCGACAGTGCATCGCACGGTGGGGTTCATCCCTCCGGCCACACGGGACGAGCGCGAGCGCCGCACGTACGAGCTCTGTGACTTTGCCGCTGCTCTTGGTACGCCTGGCATCGCCTGCCACGTCGGTTTCGTTCCCGAGCATACGGCCGATCCGGACTACGTGGCTGTACGCGGGATGGTGCAGCGAATCTGCGACTACGCGGCGAAGTATGGCCAGACCTTCGCGCTCGAGACCGGCCAGGAGCCTGCCAACATTCTGCTCGGCTTCTTTAAGAACGTCGGCCGACCGAACCTTCGGATCAACTTCGACCCGGCAAACCTGATCATGTATGGAACGGGCGATCCGATCGAGGCTCTGGATGTTCTCGGGCCTTACGTCGTTTCCGTGCACGCCAAAGACGGCAACTGGCCCGACAAGAACATGCCCGGCGCCCTTGGCGTCGAGTATCCGCTGGGACAGGGCTCCGTCGGCATGGAGCGCTTCATCGCGAAGCTGAAGGCGATCGGCTATAAGGGTACGCTCAACATCGAGCGCGAGGTCGAAGACCCCGGTGTGAAGTGGCGCGACATGAAAGACGCCGTGGGTCTTCTTCGGAAACTGGTCGGCTGATCGTGGCCGCCGCCGATTTTCGCTTGTAACGGCCGGCTCTTTCGGATCACTATAAACCCAGAAGGGAGGTGGGGACCATGGTTCCCGTCATCCTCGCAGTTCTGGGCGTGGTCGCAAATCTGCTTCAGGCGCAGACCGCCACTCATAAGAAAACGGCTGGCCCCGGGGTCGTCGTGTCCGAGCATGTCGAAGAACAGACTACGGAACGGCACATCCCCGGCGGGTCCGAGACAGTGACCCGGCGGGCCACCGAAAGAAGCGAAGTGCAGGAAATACGACGTCGTCGTTCGGCAGAACTGCCGTCTGCCGGGACTGTGGCGGTTCCCGGCGGTGAATTAGGCACTTCCGACGCGCCGCCGGTCGGTCCACAACCGCCTGCTCCGCAACCTCAGCCAGAGTTCGCCATCGTTCCCGAACTTGTGGGGCTCAACCGTGAGCAGGCTGTTACAGCCATCAAGGAAGCTCATCTGACCCTTGGCGTCGAACGCCTCGTTGCCTCGGACCGTCCGGCCGGAACCGTCATCGCGCAGCGTCCGCGTGCCGGAATGCGGATGCCCCTTGACGCGCAAGTGCATCTGATACTAGCCGAGGCCGAGGCAGTGACACCACCGCCCGCTCCTCCTGAAGAGCCGAGTCCACCAAACGAAGCCTCGGGACCACTAGGGCCTTCAGATCAGCCGGAGCAGCCAGCCAACCCTGAACGTTCTCCAAGACCCTACTCGTTGGGTCCTACTGAGCCCCTACGGCCAGTCCATTCACCTCAACCTCCGAACGTCACTGTCCGCCTCGTCGGAACCAGCACTGCCATCCTGGTCGCCCTGCTTGGCGGGGCTTACTTTTGGAGCCGGAAATACTGGAAGCTGCCGCGATCGATCAGCTTCCAGCCGCACCCCGATCCCGGCTCATCCTCGATCGGTTCCGGACTTTCGTTCGTAGTGGAGTCGGAGGTCCGTTTCCGTTGCACCGCCGATCTTGGGCGGCAGCGCATCGAAGGTAAGGTGCTATCCGCATGACTCTCCGTGAGTTCTTCCTCTCGCCCGGCCAGGATCTGGCAAAGGGCGTCGCGCAAGGGATTGAAACGGGAGGCGATACAGCCGCCTTCGGGATCGGAGGCGCGGCCGACGTCCGCATGCTGAAATGGCCGGTGTTTTCCTCCGCTGTCTCCCGGCACATCGGCGAGTTGCTCGACGTCGGTATCCCGGACGTTCTGGCAAACGCGTGGAACAAGTCCGCAGCACTGCGCGAGCACTTCGAAAAGAGCCGCCAGTCGCCGGGTGAAAGCTTTCTTCTTCCCTTGGCTGAACACACCATCGAGTCGGAACACACACCCAGCATCGAGGTGCTGAAGAATGGGAAGCCGGTTGCCAAGCTCGTGTTTACGGCCAGAGTCGCCCTGACGGTCGAGGGGGCGGTCCTCCGCATTCAGAACGGCGAGATTCGCGACATCCAAACAGGACAGGTTAGAGGCAGCGGTACCCTCAAGTGCGGCGGCGCCGTTCTGGTCGAGAAGGAGACCCAAGCGATTCCGCTGCCCGGACGAGTCGTGCTCAGAGAGGACACCTCCGCGGCGGCCTCGGCCTCTGCCACGTGAGTGCGGTCCTGCGGCCTTCAAAGCAGCGATTGCACTTCATAGAGGAAGAGTCGTGCCACGCGCGGGGCGGCGTACCGCTCGACGATTGACCGGCCGGCCTCCGCCAGAGTGACTCGCTTCGCCGCATCGCCATAGAGTGCCAGGATCGCTTCGGCCAACGCCTCGTCGCTCTCTGGCTCGACCAGCACACCTTGCTCAACGACCTCCGGAACCGCTGCCGCACGCACCGCTACGATCGGTTTCCCCGCCGCCATTGCCTCCAGAAACACGATGCCGAAACCCTCCTGCACGCTTGGAAGGCAGAATATGTCGCATTGCCGGTACTCGTGCGCAAGGTGGTCTTGGGATACGTCACCGAGCCACTTCACCGTGTTCTCGAGCCGTTCTTGCCGCCACAGAGCATTGAGTTTCGTCCACTCGGGCCCTCCGCCCGCGATGCGGACTTCCAACTCGGGGATCCTCTCGCGCAGCCGCGCCGCCGCGCGAAGCAACAGGTGTAGCCGTTTGCGCGGATAGAAGCGGCACACGCAAAAGACGGTGAACCTGGCTGGGTCCGGTTCGGCCGGGTTGCGCTCGAACAGCATCTGCCAGGCAGCGAGGTCGATCAGTTCCGGTACGATGCTTCCTACCTTCGATATCTGGTAGAGTTCTTCAAGCCGGCTCGCGGCGTACCGGCTCGTCGTCATCACCAGGTCCGCCTCGCGGACATGCCTCCGCTCGCAGGCCGCCTGCACGGACATCGTCATCCTCGTCGTCCCGTGCTCGAACCGCATCTCGTCGGCGATGACGCCCTTGATCGACGCCACGTGCGGGACGCCCCTGCGCCCCGCCACCCGGTAGCCATCCATGTCGAAACCGACCACGACGTCGCAGCCGCTGGCATCCCGCCACCAGAGCCGTTCGTTGAAGACCAGCCGGCGAAGGGTGTGGATCGGAAAGTCGAAATCCGGCGCAACGATCTCTACATCGACTCCGAGTGCCCGGAGACCCCCGGCCAGCGTGGCGATTCCGGCGTAGGTTCCGCTACCCTTCACGGCATTCAGCGGAGTCGAAGTAAGGAAGCGGACCTTCATCCGGCTTGATATTATCGCTTAGCGTGAAACCCCGA
>JAEHDI010000143.1 GCA_016880505.1 Bryobacterales bacterium
GGACCTGAACCATGGGAAACCGGTTTCAAGGACACGGTGATTTCCTACCCGGGACAAGTCACGCGCGTCCGGTTGAAGTTCGACACCCCTGGACAGTTCGTCTGGCATTGCCACATCGTGGAGCATGAAGACAACGAGATGATGCGACCGTACCGCATCGGACCCGTCCAGCCGGGTCAGCCAGAGTAGTGGTCTGCTCGAGGGCAGGAGGCCGGCCGCCGTCAGCGCTGAGCGGATCGGCCCGCGAACCAGTAACGGTGCACCGGCAGCGGCATCTCGGAATCCGCGCCCCGCACGCTCTTCCAGATGATCTCGTTCAGCGCGAACATCGGCGCCTGGTCCACCTCATCGAGCTCCATCTCCATGGATTCCCGCGCCCCCCACGCGGTCTGCGTGTTTCGCGCATCGAGGTCCACCTGCGGTTTTTTGTGACGGTACGGAGCCAGGTCCGGCTTGTCAGTGAAGCTTGCGTACATCGGCGTCGCCGCCGCGTCGTACTGCGTCATCGGCGGCAGACCGAGCAGCAGCTCGATCGTCCGCAGCATCGAGCTCGTCGTGTAGAGCGTACTGTCCACCGCTCCGCGCCGCACGTACGAGCTGACCACCAGCCCGACCGTTCGCCGCGCGTCCACGTGGTCCGATCCGTCCTGCGCGTCGTCTTCGATGATGAAGATCGCCGTCTCCGGCCAGTAGCGGCTGTGCGTCACGCGCTCCACCAGCATCCCGACCGCCCAGTCATTGTTCGCGACCATCGCCGTCGGCGTCAGCTCACCAGGACGCGTACCCCGCGTGTGGTTCTCCGGCAGGCTCATCACAACAAAATTCGGCAGGCGCTTTTCCGGGTCCGCACTGTCGTAGTTCTTTTCGTACTCATCGAACTCACGGATGAACTCGCGAACGTTGTCCGTGTCGCGCATTCCCGGTAACTTGAAACCCGGCGCGACATGCCCAAGCAGACGGCCCACCCCCGGAGCCGCCTCCATCTGCGTGCCGTCGCTCGACCGGACCGCGTACTCTCCATAGCTGCGATAGGTCAGGCCCTTCTCCGCCGCCAGGTCCCACAGGTGCAGCTTCGCCCGGTACGCGTTCGTGATCACCGTGCGGCTGTGCCCGCCGTATTGCGGCGGCCACGTCTTCTCGTTGTAGTCGGTGGCGTACGCCGAATTCGACCACGAGTGCCCGTCCACGCTCACTTCGCCGTCGCAGTACAGGTTATCGAGCAGCACCCACTGCTCCGCGATGGCGTGCTGATTCGGCGTCACGTTGCGCCCGAAAATCGTGATCCGCGGGTCTCCGTTGCCCTTCGGGATATCCCCGAAGACCTGGTCATACGTGCGGTTCTCCTTGATGATGTAGATGACGTGCTTCGCCGGCGAGCCCACGCCGACATGCTCCGGCACGATTGTCGGCCCCTTGGCCGGGACCGCCCGCTGGAGCAGATCGTCCCGGTACGGCGTGTTCGCGTACACCTGCTTCGTCCAACCCGCAAGCTGCGCGCGCAGATCCTCAAGCGGCACGATATTCACGCTGCCCTTTTGCAGGCTCTTCACCGATCCCTTCCCCTCATCGCCGGGCGGCAGCGGGCTGTTCGGCCCCCTGATGTTCGAGTACGAGCCCATGCCCTTGCTATTGCCCACGTAAAGTTTCGGTGTCTCGCCGCCGGGCAGCGCCAGCGAGGACGGGTACCACCCCGCGGGCAGGAATCCCAGCACGTTACTCTCGCCTTTCTCCGCGACGTTGATCACCGCAATCGCGTTGTTGTCGGCGTTCGCCACGAACAGCAGCCGTCCGGCGGCGTCCAGCGCCAGAGCGTTCGGCGTCGTGCCGGCCGGAGCGCGGGGATGCAGCGAGACCGAAATCCGCTCCACCGGCTTGCGTCCGGCCGTGTCGATCACCACGATGCTGTTGTCGTTGGCGCAGGAAACGAACAGCCGGCCGTCCGGATGGAGCGCCATGTCGTTCGGGTTGTCGTCCACCGGGATGCGTGCCACAACCCGTTCGGCGGCGGTGTCGATCACGCTCACCGAATCGCTTGCCCAGTTGGAAACGTAGAGGGTCTCTCCGTCGGGCGACAGAACGAGGTCGTACGGCGCAATCTCGACCGGAATCCGTTTCTTCAGCGCGCCGGAACCCGTGTCGAACAGCACGACGTGTCCCGCCAGGTTGCTTCCGCCGCGGTTCGCCGCAAACAGAACCGGCTTCGACGGGTGGTGCGCCAGCCCGGACCAGTAGATCTGCGTCATGTCCACCGCCTCGTGGAGTTCCGACACCGGCTTCGGCGAAAGCTTCCCCCCGGCGTAATCGAAAACGTAAACCGGCGCCGCGGTCGGATTCCGGCCGCTGGCGTTTCCACCGCTGACGTACAACTTCCGGCCGTCCGGACGCCACGCCAGACCCAGCCACGCGCTCTTCAGCGGGATGCGTTGCATGGCCGCTTCGGTCGATGCGTCGATCACCACGAGACCATGCGGATTGAACCCTCCGTGAGTCGCGATGACAGCCTTGCCGTCCGGCGCCACCGAGAGGTTCAGCAGCATATCCTCGGTCGGAATCGCCTTCCCGAGCGGCGTAATCCGCCACCCGTTCGGAAGCTCATATCCTTCGGGTATGGCGCGCGGAAGCTGCGCCGTTTGGGCGCTCAGGAAGGCGAGTAGCAGGGACACTAGAAGCCGGCTTCTCATCGCTTGTCAGAATCTCACGAACCAGCCGCGGCGGTACATCACCCACGCCACCACGTACAGCACCGCGACGTTCGCCAGCGCGTAAAGCAGCGACGCGTTGATCGGGCTCGCCACCGCCAGGAACACATTCTGATACAGGATGTCGTGCAGCGAGCGGCCACCGAACAGGTTGAGCGACAGGGAGTCGCCGAGGATGCCGGAAAGGATGTATACAGTGATGGCGTTCATGCCGTATACGACGAGCGGCTTGCTCCACCGCTTCCAGCCTTGCACGTCCACCAGCCAGTAACAGCAGGCGAAGACGAGCAGCGAGATCCCCGCCATCAGGACCGAGAACGTGACCGTCCAGAGGTTTTTATTGATCGGCTGCACGGCGTGAAACGCCAGTCCGAGGAACAGGAGCACGTTGCCAGAGAAGAACATCCACGCCGTCTTCTCGGCCGCTCCCATCCCCGAACGCAGCAGCATCCCGACCAGAATTCCGAACAGCACCGTGCCGATCGACGGAAGCGTGCTGACGATGCCCTCGGGGTCCCACGTCTTCGTCTCGCTCCACATGTGCCCGGTGAGAAAGATCGTGTCCACTTGCTTCGCAAAGTTGTCCGCCTGCTCAAACCCTCCCGGTTGCATCAGCAGCGTATAGAGGACGAACACGCTGGCCAGCGCAATCACCCTGCCCCGCAGCCCTGTGTAGAGGAAAATGACCGCCGCGATCAGGTAACAGATCGCGATCCGCTGCAGCACGCCGGGAATCCGTAACGTGGCCAGACGAAAGTAGGGGAAGGCGTTCAGGAACAGCCCGATCCCGAAGATGATCGCCGCCCTCCGCAACGCGTGCAGCATCAGCCGGCGCTTGTCGTCGCCGCGCTCGACGCGCTTCGCGAAGGAGAACGTCATCGCCACGCCGACGATCCAAAGGAACGACGGAAAGATGATGTCCGTGAAGGTCCACCCGTGCCACTTCGCATGACGAAGCGGTGCGAACACATCCTCCCACGACCCCGGGTTGTTGACCATGATCATCGACGCCATGGTCAGCCCGCGAAATACATCGAGCGAAACGAGACGTTGTGTTGCCATGAGTTCAGAAGAGTATACCGCGGCCTTCAGCTCAACCGATGCACGCCACACGGATTCGTTCGTTTCGACAGCCCTTCCCAAGACTTGCCCGGTTGGAAATTTGTTAAAGTACGGGTTCCGGGTTGTCGGCCACGGCATGCGGCGCCGGTGGCTTCGATGACTGAATTCAAACGAAGCAGGTTCTAATGCGCCACGTCCTGTTGCACTATCACGTCTTAAAAAACGCAGGCTCAACCGTCGAGTACATTCTGGATCGCAGCTTCGGGAACAAATGGACTCGGTTCGATGGGCCCGACCGGAACTCGGTTCTGAAAGCCGGGCACTTGTTCTCGTTCCTCGAAGAGAATCCGGACGTGCAGGCGCTATCCAGCCACCAGCTTCGCTATCCGAAACCCGTCCGTGAGGGGTACGTCTTCTTCGACATGTTCTTCGTGCGCGATCCGATCGATCGGATCTATTCGATGTACAAGTTCTTCAAGAGAATTCCTGAGTCGGACGACCCGCTTAGCGATCTCGCCAAAGCACAAGACTTGGCCGGATTCATCGCAGGGATGCTGGCGGAATTTCCTCACTACGTAAATGACATGCAGGTGAATTGCCTCGCGAACGGCGGGACGTATATCCGCCCTCCCGGCGAGCATGATCTCGACGCCGCCACCGCTGTTTTGGCGAAAGCAGCCGCCCCCTGCGTCGTGGATCGTTTCAACCAAAGCTGGATCGCCGCCCAGTATTTCCTCAGGCCGGTGTTCCCGGGTATCGACTGCCGGTATGTTCCACACAACACGTCCTCCGAGTACATCACTACCCTGGAGGAACGCGTACAGCGAGTGCGCGCCGCCTGCGGAGACAAGCTCTACAATCAACTGCTGGCTTTGAACGTCCTGGACATGCAACTGGTGGATCGCGTCCGCGCCGAGGTGGCACGGCGGTTCAACCTGGTGCCTGACCACGAGGAACGGTTGGAACGGCTCGAAAGTGAACTCCGGATGATCTTAGCCGAAATGGACGCTAAGCACCGTGAGCAGAACGGCCTCAATCACGACTGCGCAAGTGCCGCGGCGCAACAGCCGGAGTTCTCAGGGAAAAGTTGAGCGGCGCGAGTCCCCGGGCGTCCTACTCCCACATCGGCACGCCCATCTCGGCGAACTGCGCGCCGGCGTTCAGGAAGTGCGCCGTGATCCAGAACACCGTCCACTCTTCCCGGTAGCCACCGCGTAGGCCGAAGATGTCGCTCGTGTCGCCCCGCTGCGCATAGTTGGTATGGTGAGGCTGCTCGCCCTGACTGCCGTACGGGTCGATGATCTGCCCGCAGGAGCGGTACATCACCAGCGCCAGCCGCTTCAGGTCCTCCCGCGCGAGCAGTTGTCCCATGCGATACACGGCCGGCGCCATGATCACGCCGTAGACGTCGATGTGCTGGTTCTGCGGCGACACCACCGTCCACCCGCGCGTCCGGAAGCGGTGGTCGCGAAGCCGCCCCGCCGGCAGGTCGATGTCCCACACAACCACGTAGCTCAGCACGACGTCACAAGCGTGCTTCGCCCATTCGAGATGCTCGGGATTCTTGGTCAGCTCATACAGGGAGAGGAAACCCTCGAACGCCGCCCAGGCGCCTTCTTTATCCTCGCTCTCGGCGTCGAGCGTTCCTCCCCAGTACGGCTCGTGCATCGAGAGGTGGCGCTTCGCGTAGTGCTCTCCCGCCTTCAGCGCCGCGCGCCGGAACTCCTCCGAATTGAACAGCTTGGAGCACTCGACCAGAGGCGCGATGAAGAACCCCTCCGCGGTCGAGAGCGGGTGCCAATCCGGTGCCAGGATCCAGGGCAAGCCATAGGTGAGGTGCTGACGATGGTTGTGCGGCGCTGGAAAGACCTGAAGGCCCGGACCTTCAGCAAAGAGCAGATCGAGCGGATCGACAGCCGCGTGAAGAACA